>VGSF01000008.1 GCA_016875165.1 Deltaproteobacteria bacterium | reverse complement strand
ATGGCTTTCCTAAGGGCCTTATAGGAGATTAGGGGTGATTGTTTATGTGATGTAAAAATAAGAAATGGTACTGAAAATAAAGGGCTTTTCTTCTTTACGTCACATAACTGCGGACGTCACATAATGGCTCTTATGTGGCATGCCACATAAGAGCCAATTGGCGGCGAGGTAAAAAGGGTGGAGGAGTGCGTTGTTGACTACGTTGACTTCGCTTTTTGTGGAAAGGAAACGTAGAAGACGTAGTGGAAAATATACACTTTGCATTAAAGTGGTTTTATGGTGGAGAAGAGCCATGCCCCGTCAAGCCAGATTAGACACTCCTGGAACTTTGCATCATGTGATGATTCGAGGAATAAAAGGCAAGGAGATCTTTTGGGAGGTGCCCATGTAAGGAGAATTAAGCGATACTAATTTGGAGGCGTTTTCCCAACGCTGCGGCGACACGTTCCAAAGTTGATAATTTTATGTCTTCCGCATGGTTCTCAATTCTTGAAATTGCCGTCTTTTTGGTTTTTAACTGGAGAGCCAGTTCTTCCTGGGTCAGCCCTGCGGCTTGCCGGGCTTGACGAAGCATCACGCCAATTTTAAACTGTTCGTATCCTTCTTCAAATCTCCCGGAAAATTTCTTATCTCTTTTTTTTCTCTCGTTAATATATTTTTCCAGATCACTCATGCCCGTTCCTCCTTCTTAAAAAATCTCTCTTATAGGCCTCTGCTCGTTCAATTTCATGCCCGGGTGTCTTTTGGCTCTTTTTCATAATTCCATGGGTTAGTACAATAGTGGAATTGCTTAAAAAGAAACAAAAGATGCGGTAAGTATTCGAACCAAATTGAATTCGACATTCCCAAATTTCATCCGTCCCAACCAGCTTCTTAAAATAGGTCGATGGAAGAACATGCAGATCTTCGAGTAGCTTCAAAACCCAGGCTATCTTTTGGGCTGCCTTCCCCGGCAAAGAATTAAGAAAATCTTCTACCGGGCATTGGCCACTGACTGTTCTATAGAAGATAACCGTTCTCCTATTCACGATTACATGATAACCTGCATGTTAACTTTGGTCAATACTTTTTACCATCCTTAAACATCCTTCTGGGCGATCTCGGTTTTGGGTCGCGGTAGGGGCAGCCCTTGCAAGTTCGAGGTCTTTACTTTTTCTATTCATAGTGCGGGTTGTTGACTACGTTGACTTCCCTTTTTGTGGAAAGGGGACGTAGAAGAGGGGTGTAGTGGAAAATATACACTTTGCATTAAAGTGGTTTTATGGTGGAAAAGAGCCATGCCTCGCCGAGCCAGATTAAACGCTCCTGGAACCCTGCACCATATGATGATTCGAGGGATCGAAGGCAAGGGGATCTTTCGGGATACCCTGGACCCGAAAGACTTCGTCACCGGCACCCGCATCCTGCCTGGCCGTTGCTGGGAACCATGTTCATGTATTTTTAGTCGCGAGTATAAGATTGAGATGGCGGACATATCGTGAAGTGCGGGACGGGACGTTGTTGACTATATTGACTTCCCTTTTTGTGGAAAGGGGGCATAGAAGAGGAGCTGTAGTGAAAAATAGCCCTTTATCTTTGAGTTATTTTTTGGTAGAAAAGAAGCATAACTCGGCAAAGTAGATTAGACCATCCAGGAACCCTGCACCATGTGTTGATTTGAGGAATCGAAGGAGGGGGAGGAGCAAAAGTCAAGGAGGTATTTTTCATAGCAACAAGGAGGCTAAATTCCATTGCAAGGAGGAAAAAAATGATTAAGCGAATCATCTTAAGCATGCTGTTGGTTGTTGGTTCCGTTTGGGGAGCGGGTTGGGTCGGCGCGCAGCCCCTGGATTATCCCACCAAGCCGATTATTCTCCAGGTGCCCTGGCCGGCGGGCGGGTCCACGGATATGGGAGCCCGTATCGTCGCGGCGATTGCGGAAAAGAAAATGGGGCAGCCGATCGTCGTGACGAATCGAGTGGGGGCTGGCTCGCAGATTGGCTTGACCGAAACAGCTCGACAGAAACCGGACGGTTATTTTTTAGGTTTCGCCAGTCTGCCGGCGCTGAACACTATCATTCTGGACCCGGAACGGAAGGCGACTTTTGACCTAAATTCCCTGGTTTTCATCATCAATCAGGTAATTGACCCCGGGATCATCTGGGCCAAAGGAGATAGCCCCTACAAGACCTTGAAAGACCTGCTCGATGACGCCCGCAAGCGGCCAGGCCAAATCCGGGCCGCTACAACGGGTATTCTCGGCGATGACCATCTGGCCATCCTGATGATGGAAGAAGCGGCCAAGGTGAAATTCCGGATCGTCCATTTTGACGGGGGCGCTCCTGTGTTCGCCGCGGTATTGGGGGGCCAGGTGGATGTGGCCTTTGGCAATATCGGCGATATTGCCGTCAAGGCCAAGGGGACCCCGCTTCGGGTCCTGATCATCATGGACCCCGAAAGAACGAAGTTTATGCCCGATGTTCCTACGTCTGCCGAGCTGGGCTTTCCCAAGGTCATTTCTTCCTCCTCTCGCGGCATGCTTGGACCCCGGGGCATTCCCCAGCCCATTCTGAAGAAGATTCAAAAGGTCTTCTTAGAGGCCATGAAAGATCCGGAGCATTTGGATAAGATGGATAAAACAGGATTGGCCGTCCAACCCCTCGTGGGCGAAGAATACATGAAATATGTTCTTGACCTCCACCAGCGGGTAGCTCCCCTGATGGATATCGCCCGCGAGAGCAAGTAAACGGAAAGTTTCGCAACTGGAACTCCGGAAGTTCTAAGCGCCCGCAAAAAGGGGTCAGTCCGTGAAATAGGGGATAAACGTGATTTTTTTCTAAAATCGTTCCTGTTTTGATCTTTTGGTTCCGAAAGCAAGAGATCGATTTGCCGGCGTTCTGGGAATGGGGGAATGAAGGCAAAGGCGGAAAAAATTATCCGATTCACGGACGGACCTTTCCATCCTCGGCCAATGGATTTTCTATCGGCTCAGATTTTCCCGTAAGGCCTGGCAATTCCATTCTATTTTAGGACTGCTTCATCCCGCTTCAGTGAAAAGCTTACAGGATTATCTGTAACACTTTAGCTCTTTGAAAAAAGGTGTGTTGTAAGGGCCAAGGGATTCCAGGGGCCGGGGGCCAGAGCGTAACGCTTGGAATCATAAGGCGCTAATTTCTCCGCATTTGGGGCGGGCAAGAACCCCCGCCTCCTCCAGAGGAACGATCCTTTGTCCTCGTGGCCAAGCGGAAACCCAACCGATGCTTCCGGCGCGTTCCGCTCTAACCCCCGGCCCTCAACAAAGGCTTTAATACCATTTTTCCAAATCGCTAAACTGTTACGATTATCTTTTTGTGCCACTCTTTTGCTTTGCGGAGGATTTTTTCTTCGTCGAGGGTGAGGAGTTGGCGGTTTTGCATGACTAATTGGCCGTCGATGATGACATCACGCACATCCGCACCCGTGGCCGAATAGACCAGATGCGAAGTGATGTTGTAAATGGGCTGGAGGTGAGGGCGGTTAAAATCCAGAACAATGACATCGGCCTTTTTACCCACTTCCAGGGAACCGATTTCCTTATCCAGACCCAAAACCTTTGCCCCGCCCAGAGTAGCCATATGCAGGACAACATCTGCAGGCATCACCGTGGAATCCAGCCGGTGAACTTTGTGCAGCTTGGCTGCCGAGTCCATCTCCTGAAAAAGGTCTAAATTATTATTGCTGGCGCAGCCGTCCGTGCCCAGCCCTACGGGAACTCCCCGGGCCAGAAGTTCCGGGATAGGCGCAACTCCGGAGGCCAGCTTCATGTTGGATTCGGGGTTATGGACTACTTTCACTCCCCGGCGGGCCAGGAGGTCCATTTCGACATCGGTTAGCCAGACGCAGTGGCAGGCAATCAGAGATGGAGAAAGTAGTCCTAAGTTTTCCATGTGATTTACAGGGCTTTTGCCATATTTATTATAAACTTCTTCAACTTCATTCCGCGTCTCGGCGAGGTGAATGATCATGGGCGCGCCATAAAATTCCCTTAACTCCTTACACTTTCCCAAGAGCACGGGGGAACAGGTATACACCGAATGGGGGAACAGGGCAGGGTGGATGAGGGAAGAATTTCTATAATGTTGAAGGAAAGCTTCAGCCTTCTTAAAGGATTCGGCCGGGGAAGGAGAGTCTGGAGTAGGGAAATCCAGTATCCCTTCGCCCAAGATTGCCCTCAGTCCGGCCTGTTCTACTGCTCGGGCTACCTGCTCTTCGAAAAAATACCCGTCGACAAAAGTAGTGGTTCCAGAACGGATCATCTCCGCGCAGGCCAGGAGTGTTCCCCAGAAAACGAAATCTGCATCCACCCATCTTCCTTCGGCAGGGAAAATATATTCTTCCAGCCAAACTTTTAACGGCAGGTCATCGACCAATCCCCGGAAGAGGGCCATGGGGGCGTGGGTGTGTGCATTAACCAGGCCGGGCATGGTCAGGCAACCCCGGCCATCAAGACATAAACGGGCAGGAAAGGAAGGAACTTCTCCGGAGCCTATCTCGATGATCCGGCTTTCTTTTATTGCCAGCCAGCCTTTGGGGATGAAATGAAATGAGTTGGGAAATGGAAGGAGGCTTGTCTCCTTTATGAGAATATCAGCCGGAGCATCTTGATTCAATGGGAAACCCTTTGCAGGATTTTCCCCTTGATCTCCTGCATTTTTTGCAGGATTTTTTCTTCGTCAAGGGTGAGGAGTTTGCGGTCCCGCATGACCAGTTTCCCGTCGATGATCACATCGCGCACATCCGCACCCGTGGCCGAATAGACCAGATGCGAAACGATATTGTAAATGGGCTGGAGGTGAGGGCGGTTAAAATCCAGAACAATGACATCGGCCTTTTTACCCACTTCCAGGGAACCGATTTCCTTATCCAGACCCAAAACCTTTGCCCCGCCCAGAGTAGCCATATGCAGGACAACATCTGCAGGCATCACCGTGGAATCCAGCCGGTGAACTTTGTGCAGCTTGGCTGCCGAGTCCATCTCCTGAAAAAGGTCTAAATTATTATTGCTGGCGCAGCCGTCCGTGCCCAGCCCTACGGGAACTCCCCGGGCCAGAAGTTCCGGGATAGGCGCAACTCCGGAGGCCAGCTTCATGTTGGATTCGGGGTTATGGACTACTTTCACTCCCCGGCGGGCCAGGAGGTCCATTTCGGCATCGGTTAGCCAGACGCAGTGGCAGGCAATCAGAGATGGAGAAAGTAGTCCTAAGTTTTCCATGTGATTTACAGGGCTTTTGCCATATTTATTATAAACTTCTTCAACTTCACTCCTGGTCTCAGCCAGATGGATGATCATGGGAACTCCGTACCACTCGGCCAAATCCCGGCACTGCCCTAAAAGAATAGGAGAACAGGTGTAAAGAGCATGCGGCTCAATGGCGATGGAGATGAGGGGGTCTCCCTGCCAGCGGTTGATTAAAGCTTCGATATATTCAAATCCTTTTTCCGGAGGACCGTAGTTGGGAGAGGGAAAATCATAGAGAACCTCCCCAACCATCGCCCTCATCCCTGCTTCTTTGGCTGCCTCAGCCACCCGGTCTTCGAAAAGATACATGTCGCAAAAAATGGTGGTTCCTGAGCGGATCATCTCCGCGCAGGCTAAGAGTGTACTCCAGTAAACTTGATCCCCGTCTGATTTGCTTTCAGCGGGGAATATATATCGGTTGAGCCAATCCATTAAAGGAAGGTCATCGGCCATCCCCCGGTAACAGGTCATGGCCGCATGATTATGGGCATTCACCAGTCCAGGCATGATTAAGCCACCCCTAACATCTATGGTTCTTGGAGCCTCAAAAGAATTCTCCACGTAAGCTTTAGTTCCTATTCCGGCAATCCTTCCGCTTATTATAGCCAGGGCTCCATCGATAATAGGCTCGGAATTAGGAGAAAGGGTAAGCAGGACGCCATTGGTCAGGATCAAATCTACAGATTTTTTTGTTTGTTGGCTCAAAAAAACCTCCCTTAAATTTTTTCCAAAACTCCTTCAATGATGCCGATCATTTTCTTTCCGGCCAGAGCGGCATTGGCCAGGATTTCTTCAAAGGGAGCTGGTTCCATGCAATCGGGTCGGTTGACGTTGGAGATGGCCGAAAAGCCCAGGATGTGCAAGCCACAATGAACACCCACAATAACCTCGGGAATGGTGGACATTCCTACTGCATCGGCTCCCATCATCCGTAAGAATCTGGTTTCTGCCGGGGTTTCCATGCTCGGGCCAGCCACCCCCACATAAACCCCTCTCTGTAGTTTGATTTGTTTTTCAAGGGCAACTTGTTCAGATATAGCGATTAACTTCCGATCATAGACGGCACTCATATCTGGAAACCTCTGGCCAAAAGCCTCGAGGTTGGGACCAATCAGCGGGTTTTGCCCGGTAAAATTGATGTGGTCGGATATGACCATAATGTCGCCGGCGGAAAAAAGCGGGTTCAGGCCGCCGGCGGCATTGGATATGATAAGGGTTTTTATTCCAAGCTTTTTCATTACCCGAACGGGAAATGTTACCCGTGAAAGGGGGTATCCTTCGTAGAAATGAAACCTTCCTTGCATCACCAGAACTTCCTTATCAGAACAATGGCCAAAGATTAAGCGGCCGGCATGTCCTTCGACTGTACTGTGGAGGAAGTATGGAATCTCTTCGTAGGGAATTGATTCCTCGATGAAGATTTTCTCCACCAGGCCCCCGAGACCTGTTCCCAGGATGATCCCAACGCCGGGTTTTGCTTTGACCCTGCTGGCCATAAATTGAGATGCTTCATCTATTTCTTGCAGAATGTTTTCCATGAAATAAAGGCTCCTTGTTTCCAGGTTAAATATGATGGTTTCGTAAAAAGTCGTCACTCCAGCCTGCCTGTGCCGGGCAGACAGGTGAAAACCGGAGTCCAGAGAATTGATAACTATTTAAAAAGACTGGATTCCGGCTTTCGCCGGAATGACGGAAAACAGCATTTAAATACTTTTTACGAGATCGTCAAATATGACAGCATCTTATTAAAAAAGAAAATCCGTGTCAAGCGCGCTTATCTTGCCCACCTTCACTTTTGATTTTTATTCATGATTTCAGAATGAGAGTCAGGACACGGCCCGGACGGGAGGGGGAATCTCTCGGGAGCACAAGGCAGCACTTTTTTCATAGGTAAGGGCGGGGCTTGCGCCGATGATGCCCGCCTTCCTTCGATCCCGCCTTTTCTTCGAGGAAGAAAATCGCGGGCTATGGTCCAATCTTGTTCCCGCCGGTGCTCCCTCTTTCATCCCCCTCCGTCCGGGCTTCATCTATCACTGTGAATTCATTAATTTATTCAAAAGTGAAGGTGGGCAAGGCGCGCTTATCTATTGATTTATTCAGCGGGGGCTGGTAAAGAGATTGTAATAGTATTGAAAGTGAGAGGAAGTTATGGAAATCATCAAAACGGATGTTCTGGTTATTGGAGGGGGAGGGGCCGGCATGCGGGCGGCCCTGGCTGCCAAAGAAATAGGGGCCGAAGTTCTCCTGGTCTCGAAGACTCCTATCGGGAAATCCACCTGTACTTATTTATCGGCAGGGGCCTTCACTCTGGCCACAGATGGATTTTCGAAAGAAACCCACCTGCAATTAACCCTTCAGGCAGGTAAGGGAATAAATGTGCGGGATCTTGCCGAGATCCTGGTAAATGAAACCCCCGAACGAGTCCGGGAATTGGAGCTTAGTGGCTTGGTTGGAGAATGGCAGAAAGGGAGGTTTCGCTGCCTGGGCAAGCCGACAGCTGCTGGAGCGCCATTGGCCAACATCCTGGCCGAAGCTGTTAGAAAGCAGGGAGTTTCTTCAATGCCCTGGGTTATAGTCTCTGAACTGGTGACCGAATCAGGAAAAGTGGCGGGGGCATTGGGGTTCGATTTTCGAAAAGGAAAGACAATCGCTTTCCTGAGCAAAGCAGTAATCCTGGCCAATGGGGGAGGAGGATCCCTGTACGCGCGCCATGATAATCCGGTTCGCGCTACCGGGGATGGATATGCCTTAGCCTTCCATGCCGGCTGCTCACTCCGGGATATGGAATTTGTCCAGTTTATCCCTGTGGGCTTAGCCGAACCTAATAAACCTGCTTATCTCATTTCTCCTCCCTTAGCGGACATGGGAAGGGTAATCAATTCATCAGGGGAGGATATTCTGGAAAAATATCGGATCACGGAGAAACCGGTAGCGGTCCGTTCAAGGGATTCGTTTTCCCTGGCCATCTTCAGAGAGGAGATGGGAGGGCAAGAGGTGTTTATCGACCTGAGGTCGCTTTCGGAGAGGGATTGGCTGCAGGATAGCCTAGCCCGGGCACAGCGGGAAATGCTGATGAAACACTTTTCCGGTTCAGTAAAACCCCTGCGGATCTCTCCCATGTGCCATTTTTTTATGGGGGGAGTGTCGATAAACCAAAACGGGGGGACGGGGATTGCCGGGCTCTATGCAGCAGGTGAAACAGCTGGCGGGCTTCACGGGGCCAACCGGCTGGGCGGAAATGCCTTGGGTGAAATCATGGTTTTTGGATATCGCGCCGGGAAAGCGGCAGGAGCATGGGCCATTGAGCAGGATATGTTAAAGGGATCCCAAGATTTGCTCAAGGTGCGTCTTGATTCTTTCCGGAAAAAATTGGTAACCAGAACCGCAGGTTTGGCGCCCAGATTGATCCGGAAAAAAATTGGAGAGACTCTCTGGAGAGATGGAGGAATCTTGAGAGAGAAAAGCGGATTATCTTCGGCTATGGAGGCCTTGAAGAGAATACAGCAAGAAGATTTGCCGCGGGCCAGGATCGAAAGCCCGAAGGAAATCCTCGAGAAGATGGAAGTAGAAAACGCTCTCCTCGCCGGAGAAATGATCGTAAGGAGCGCACTGGTTCGAGAGGAAAGCCGGGGAGCCCATTTCCGGAGGGACTTCCCTAAAACTGACGACGAATATTGGAAGGTAAACATTTTCCTGAAAAAAACGGGGGAGGCAATGGATATTGAATTAAGACCCCTCCCAACACGGGGTTAAATAATGGAATGATCGGGAAGATGTAGGGAGGATTCAATAATAGTGCCGTAATTAAAGCCGCTGCGAGGGTAAAGAAAAGGCCTGACACAATATTCCTGCCAGAACCCCTTCAGGACTCGTTGCCAAATGACGATAAGCCTTTTTGAAGCGACCTGAAAAATCTTGACACTCCATTGAAATTCTTATATATTTAACTAACTAAATTGACTCTTAGAGGAGAAAATATGAGCGTCCGGTTAGGAGAATTGCTGGTGAACAAGGGATTGATCACCACAAAACAACTGGAGGACGCGCTACAGGAACAAAAAATCTCCGGGAACAAGCTGGGATCTTCTTTGGTAAAACTCGGTTTTATAGCCGAGAAGAATCTTGTCTCTTTTTTAAGCCGGCATTATGGCGTTCCGGCCATCGATCTGTCTGAAGCCCAGATTGACCAGGATGTGGTCAAAATGATCCCCCCGGACGTTGTCTTCAAGTACCAGGTCATCCCCATCAAACGAATCGGTTCCACCCTGCGGGTGGCCATGAGCGACCCTTCAAACATCCTGGCTATAGATGATATTAAATTCCTGACCAGCTGCCACGTAGAAGTGTTCGTATCCACCGAAAGCGCCATCAAGGCGGCCATCGATAAATTCTATGATTTTTCCGAGTCTTTGAAGGACATCATGGAAGGGATGGATGAAACCGATAAGATGGAGCTTTTGGAAGATAGCGAAGAGGTCGATGTCCGGGAATTGCAGCAGGCCTCCGAAGATGCTCCCGTAGTGAAACTTGTCAACCTGATTCTCAACGAAGCCATCAAACGCAAGGCCAGCGACATTCACCTCGAACCCTACGAGAAAATTTTCCGGGTACGCTTTCGCATCGATGGGGTGCTCCAGGAATTCATGAAACCTCCCATGAAACTCAAGAATGCCATTATCTCCCGGGCGAAAATCATGTCCAAATTGGACATCGCCGAGCGCCGCCTGCCCCAGGACGGGCGCATCAAATTGAAATACGGGAAAGATAAAGAGATGGATTTCCGAGTCTCTGTGCTGCCGACCTTGTTCGGGGAAAAAGTGGTCATGCGCTTGCTCGATAAATCCAACCTGCAGCTCGACATGACCAAACTGGGCTTCGAGGAGAAACCCCTAAAAGACTTCAAAGAAGCGATCTATAAACCCTTCGGGATGGTGCTGGTCACCGGGCCCACCGGAAGCGGCAAAACCACCACCCTCTATTCCGCGCTCGCCGAGTTAAATCGGGTCTCCGAAAATATTTCCACTGCCGAGGATCCGGTGGAATTTAACCTCATGGGCATCAACCAGGTGCAGATGCATGAAGAAATTGGTTTAACTTTTGCCAGCTCCCTTCGTTCTTTTCTGCGCCAGGACCCTGACATCATTATGGTGGGGGAGGTTCGCGATTTTGAGACCGCGGAGATCGCTATCAAGGCCGCCCTCACCGGCCACCTTGTTTTGAGCACGCTGCATACAAACGATGCTCCCAGCACAATCAACCGCTTGCTTAATATGGGCATCGAGCCTTTTCTGGTTGCCTCATCGGTGAATTTGATCGCTGCTCAGCGCCTGGCCCGGATGATCTGCGATTCCTGCAAGCAGCCCATCCAGGTCTCCCCGCAAATGCTTCTCAATCTGGGAGTTCCCCCTGATGACATCCAACGATTTACCTGCTACAAGGGGACAGGCTGCTCGCGCTGCAACAATACGGGTTACAAGGGGCGGGTGGCCCTCTATGAAGTTATGCCCATAAAGGAGGAGATTCGGGAGTTGATCCTTCAGGGGGCGGCGGCAACGGAGATCAAGAAGGAATCGATGCGCTTGGGCATGAAAACCTTGCGGCAGTCCGCTGTGACGAAACTACGGGAAGGCGTCACGACCATCGAAGAAGTTTTGAAAACTACGGTTGAAGATTAATTAAATTGTGATGATCTCGTAAAAACTCAAAATTGGGATGGCAAAGTAAAAAGCTCCATATGCAAGGCGCGCAAATCCTGAGGAGTGAGGCGTACTTAGAGGTCCGCCGCAACGACGAAGGATGCAGCGCAACGCCGCAGATGGACTTTTAACGAAGCCATCAAATTGTATAGGACTTTCCTTTTTTCAATTTTAGGCACTTTAGTTTACTTAATTTAAAACCGATAGGGTTTTGGGAGGAGCAGATGGACGTTTATGTCTGGGAAGGGCGATCCCGTAAAGGGACGATCGAAAAGGGAGAGATTGAAGCCGCTAACGAAGCTGCGGTAAGAATGCAGCTCCGCCGGCAGCAGATCCAGGCGATTAAGATCCAGGCTAAGCCCAAAGACATCCTGAAAGGAATTACTTTATTTAAGCGGAAAAAAGTCAACGAGAAGGAGATTGTTATCTTCACCAGGCAATTCGCCACGATGATCGACGCCGGCCTGCCGCTGGTTCAGTGCCTGGAAATTCTTTCCAGCCAGCAAGATAATCCATTTTTTAAAGAAACCCTCATCCGGGTTAAAGGAGATGTGGAGGCCGGGTCCACCTTCGCGGACGCCTTGCGTAAGCACCCACGAGTTTTCAATGATCTTTTCTGCAACCTGGTTGCTGCCGGAGAAGCTGGTGGAATCCTGGACACAATTCTTAACCGACTGGCCGCTTACATAGAAAAGGCGATGAACCTGAAGAAAAAGGTCAAAGGCGCCATGGTCTATCCAGCCGCGGTCATGGCCATCGCCCTAATCGTAGTTGCCAGCCTCCTGATCTTCGTGATTCCTGTCTTCCAGAAGATGTTTGCCGATATGGGGGGAACTCTCCCTACGTTTACCCAATTGGTTATCAATCTGAGTGAATTTATGCGCCGGTATTTTCTCCTCGTGCTTGCTTTACTTTTCGCTCTTTTCTTTTTTTTCAAGCGCTACTACCGGACCGAATCAGGCCGGGAAACCGTGGATAGCTCCCTGCTCAAAATTCCCGTTATTGGAGAACTGATCAAAAAAGTGGCCATCGCCAAATTCACCCGCACCCTGAGCACGATGCTTTCCAGCGGCGTTCCCATCCTCGAAGGTCTGGAAATCGTCGCCCGCACTTCCGGAAACAAAGTCATCGAGAAGGCTATTTTGAAGACGAAAGTGAGCATCAGCGAAGGAAAAACCATCGCTGAACCTCTGGGGGTCAGCGGAATTTTCCCTCCCATGGTCGTGCAGATGATCTCTGTGGGGGAATCCACCGGCGCCCTGGACTCGATGTTGAGCAAAATCGCCGACTTTTTCGATGACGAAGTGGACGCAGCCGTTGCTGGCCTCACTTCTTTGCTGGAACCGCTACTGATGGTTTTCCTCGGAGGAGCGATCGGAGCTTTGGTCATAGCCATGTACCTTCCCATATTTCAGATGGCCTCCATTGTGGGGGGCTAACCTGCCTCTACGGAAAAGGCTTAGGTGGTTGCCAAAGCGGTAAGCTGAAGGTTTTTCTTCTGCCGTCCGTTTCTGGAAAAACCTCGAGAATGGACATCATCAAAATTAAGGACCGATACTTGTGTCAATTTATTTAGACCAGGCAGCTACGTCTTTCCCTAAACCAGCGGCCGTCTGCCGCGCCATGAACCGGATGGTGACCCGGATTGGCGCCAATCCAGGCCGTTCCGAGCACAAATTAGCCAGAAAGGCGAACCAGATCATCAGCGAAACCCGGGAGAAGATCGCCTTGCTTTTCAACATTTCCGAAGCTAGGCGCGTGATTTTTACCTGTAACGCCACGGAAGCCATAAACCTGGGCCTTAAAGGAACGTTGTCGCCTGGAGATCACGTTATCACCTCTTCCGTCGAACATAATTCGGTCATTCGGCCGCTAAAAGCGCTGGAAAGGGCAGGGGTACAGTTCAGTCAGGTTCCCTGTTCCCGTCAGGGTCATCTGAACCTCCGTTTGCTCAAAAAGAGCATCGGGCGAAAAACGAAGCTTATCGTCCTCACCCACGCCTCAAATGTCATCGGCTCCCTTTTGCCGATTGAAGAAGTGGGCGCCTTCGCCCACTCCCGGGGAATTCTGTTTCTGGTGGATGCTGCTCAGACCGCTGGACTTGTGCCGATAGACGTGCAAAGGATGCATATAGATCTTTTAGCCTCTCCCGGCCATAAATCTCTTTACGGTCCTCAGGGAACTGGATTCTTGTATATTTCCCAAGAGGTTGAATTAAAGCCTTTAAAAGAGGGGGGCACGGGAACAGACTCGGAATCCTACGAACAACCAGAAGCTCTGCCTCAGCGGTTTGAAAGCGGCACGTTAAACACCCCCGGAATTGCCGGCCTGGGCGCTGGGGTTTCTTTTGTTTTGGATCAAGGGGTTGAAAGAATTTGGAAAAAAGAACAATTACTTACCCAACGCTTGCTTAAAGGATTAAAAAAGATTAAAGGGATCCGCCTTTATGGTCCGCTGGAAGCGGGAAAACGGGTTCCGGTAATTTCTTTCAACCTAAATTTTCTGGAACCGGTAGAAGTTGGATTTATACTTGACGACCTTTATGATATATTGGTCCGTACCGGCTTGCATTGCGCTCCCCAGGCCCATAGGACCATGGGAACATTCCCCAACGGCGCTGTCCGGGTCAGTTTGGGATTTTTCAACACCCCAGAGGACGTAGATGCCCTGTTGAGGGCTCTTTCAGAAATAACCCGGACAAGAAGATGACTCATTATGACTATGAAAGTTTTAGGAATCGAATCATCCTGCGATGAAACGTCTGCGGCCATTGTGATG
The DNA here is from genome assembly GCA_016875165.1 of Deltaproteobacteria bacterium. Classification (GTDB taxonomy): domain Bacteria; phylum Desulfobacterota; class SM23-61; order SM23-61; family SM23-61; genus JAHJQK01. Next base: position 71,043 of record VGSF01000008.1, on the reverse strand, counting down.
GATGGCCGGGAGATTCTTTCCAATATTGTGGCCTCGCAAGTGGCCTTACACAGCAAATATGGAGGAGTCGTCCCTGAAATAGCCTCGCGCAAGCATGTGGAATTCATCCTGCCGGTTATCGATGAAGCCTTAGCCCGATCCGGTAACGGCCTTAAGGAAATTGACGCCATAGCGGTAACCCAGGGCCCTGGCCTGGTGGGCTCGCTCTTAGTGGGAATATCTGCCGCTAAGTCCCTGGCTTACGTGCTCAAGGTCCCCTGGGTGGGGGTCAACCATATCTTAAGCCATATTGCGGCGGCGTTTCTCTCTTCACCTTCATTAAAATTTCCTTTAATCGCCCTGGTCGTCTCCGGCGGTCATACCAGCCTTTTCCGGGTGGAAAGCCAAACCCGCATGTTTTTGCTCGGGCAAACCAGGGATGATGCGGCCGGGGAAGCTTTTGATAAAGTGGCCAAGCTTATGGGCTTGGGTTACCCCGGAGGACAGATCATCGACCGCCTGGCCAGAGAAGGAGACCGGAAAGCTATTCCTTTTCCCCGCACCCTGCTTGAGCCCCATTCCCTGGACTTTAGTTTTAGCGGTCTTAAAACCGCCGTTCTCCAGCATATTAAAGATTTAGGAAGAAAACTCTCCTCAATTCAGATTCGGGAAATCGCCGCCTCTTTCCAGGAAGCAGTGGTAGATACCCTGGTAAAGAAGGTTCTGCGCGCGGCCAGACGAGAGGAAATTAAAGAGGGAGTCGTGGTCGGAGGGGTAGCCTGCAATTCCCGCTTGAGGGAAAGGTTCTTCGAGGAGGGAAATTCATCCGGGATTGCCGTACACTTTCCTCCGCCTGCCCTTTGTACGGATAATGCCGCTATGGTGGCTGCGGCCGGTTTCCATCGTCTTATGGAAGGACAACGCTCCGACCTTAGGCTGAACGCCTATTCCCGGTTTAGTGGAAGCCATCAAAGGTAATGGTCTGTGGAAAGAGATAATGAACTGGGATGGAGAACCAGGGGCAAAGAACGATGGACTCGGTGGAAAAGGAATTTTCGCCTTTTTTACCTTAGACTCCTCAGGTTAAAAGGGCAACCCGGAGAGGTCGCCGGAGGGGTGGCTATCGGAGTTTTCGTGGGGATGACCCCTACGGTCCCCCTGCACACGGTTTTGGCGGTTTTATTTGCTTTCCTTCTCAAGAAAAGTAAGCTGGCCGCGGCCTTGGGCGTATGGGTGGCCAATCCTTTTTTTCTCCCTTTTATCTACATTTTGGACTATAAAGTCGGGCAGGCGTTAACAGGAGCTCCAGACCCTTCTTTCTCCCTGTCGAATTTTTCCTTCCCCCGCCTTATCGAATTGGGTTGGCATGTCTCTTACCCCCTTTTATTCGGGGGGATAGTCAATGGTTTTATTTTGGCTATTCCGTCATATTTTATCACCAAGCAAATAATTCTTCTCTACCGGGAAAAAAGACGCAAAAGGCCAGAGGGAATAGATGTCCATCCGAAGACAACTTAGGGAACTACAAATTCGGCCGAGAAAAAGGCTCGGGCAGCATTTCGTCACTGATCCGCAGATTCTCAGCCGGATCGTGGATTGCGCCGCCCTTACGCCTGAGGATGTCGTTGTGGAAATCGGGGCAGGTCTGGGCAGCTTGACCGTTCCTTTGGCCAAGCGGGTTCGGAAAGTCTATGCCATAGAATTGGATCCCCGGTTAGTTAGGGAACTTAAGAAACAGTTTTTTTGCCGTGATTGTGTAGAAGTGATTCAGGCGGATGCTTTGCAGTTTGACTTTGCCCCTCTGTACGGGAAATGGCAACGGCAGATGAAAGTAGTGGCCAACCTTCCTTACGAAATCTCCAGCCCGATGATTTTCCGCCTCTTTCAAGAACGGCGCTATTTTTCCATTTACGTCCTGATGCTCCAGATGGAAGTGGCCAAAAGAGTTGTTGCCCACCCGGGAACAAAAGATTACGGTCCGTTAAGCCTATGGTCCAAGCTTTATACCCGGGCTCAAATCGCTTTCGCTGTCGGCCCTCAGGCCTTCTACCCCCAACCGAAAGTGGAATCTGCGGTTGTAAGGCTGGATATTTTACAGATGCCGAGCGTAGATGTGCCAGACGAAAAAATTCTACAACAAATTATCCGGTCGGCTTTTACCTACCGGAGGAAGACCCTGGCCAATGCCCTTAGGCTGGGGAGCTTCTCCCACGTTGACCTGAAAAAGATTCAGGATGCCCTGCAGTCTGTTAAAATATCCCCTCTATCGAGGGGGGAAACGCTTTCCTTGGAGCAGTTTCGCGACCTGGCCCAGAGGCTGGCAGCGCTTTCATGAGCGATGACGACGCCCTTTTTGACCATGGAAAGAGAAAAGTTACCATAATGGAAGGATCATCTCCAAATTATTTGATTGAATATTTTATCAAAATTAGGCAAGGGATCGGAAGGAAAGGCAGATTGCGCCGCAAGCATCGGCGGGATATTCGCTTCCCTAATCCAACCGGCTCGCCTTCCGCCCAGCACAGCGGGGGCGGGAAAGTGCGGAGGATAGAAGAACACCTCCGCCCCAGCTTAAGAGGGATGCGTGCCTCATGATTGCCAGCAATATGACTTTCCTTCCGATCCCCTGAAAGTACAGGACATTTTACCCATCCCGGCTCTCTGCGCCTCAACTAATTTGGAGATGATCCTAATGGAAAAATGAGTAAACTCAATTTGCATCTTAGAAAAAGACTGGAACAAGCCCTTCTCCAGCATGGAATGCTTGCGGAAGGGGATCGTGTTTTAGTGGGGGTTTCGGGTGGGGCGGACAGTCTTACTCTCCTCAAACTTTTAACCGGGCCCATGCTTTTCGTTCCCAGGCCAGATTACGTCTTAGCCGTACATGTGGATCTGGGTTTTGATGGAGGAGATGGGAAACATGCTCAAATCCTGGAGAGGCACTTTAAAGAGGAAGGCTACAATTACCGGATAGAAAAGACAGATATCGGACCCCTGGCCCACAGCGAATACAACCGCAAAGCCAGCCCCTGTTTTTTGTGCTCAAGACTTCGCCGAAAGATACTCTTTGAAATGGCCAGAGAATACCGATGCAATAAAGTGGCCCTAGCTCACCACAAAGATGACTTGATTGAAACATTGCTTCTCAATCTTTTCTTTGCCCGGGAGATCAGTACGATGCTTCCTTATCAGCCTTTTTTTAACGGTGATTTTTACCTTATGCGGCCATTGGCTTATATAGAAGAATCGCTTCTTAAACGGTTTGCCAGTGAGGCCAAGCTTCCGGTAGTAAAAACAGGATGCCCGAGTGCCGAAAATACCAAAAGGAAATATGTAAAAGATCTTCTTAAGAAGTTGGAGGAAGACCACAAAGGATTGAAAGAAAACATATTCAAAGCCATGAAGCACGTGAAGCCGGATTATTTATTGGGAAAATAGAAAAAAATTAGGCTATGGGTAATAGGTAACAGGTAATGGGTAAAAGGTGAGGCTCTTGCAAATGTCATTTATTCGGTCATTCCGGCCCCGATTTTCATCGGGATAAACTCCAGCCGGAATCCAGAAGTATTTGATAATCCTGGATTCCGGGTCGCGCTTCGCTTGCCCGGAATGACGATTGAGCGCCAGATTTTGAGTTTTGCAAGAGGCTCAGGTAATAGGTAATAGGCCATGGGCTAAGAGCAATAAGTCTTTTTAGTTGTTTTCTTTCATATTGACATCCGCGGGAAAATCGTTAATATAAAAATATCGATTACCCTTTCATTTCGTGGCGGTGTAGCTCAGCTGGTTAGAGCATGCGGCTCATATCCGCAGTGTCCGGGGTTCAAGTCCCTGCACCGCCACCACCAATCAATAACACTACGCCAAAATATTTTTAAAGCCCTGGTTCAAGATTTAATCAGAGTTTTGGGGGGTGTTGAATAAAGCGCAAGTTCCAAGCCGGAGGTAACCCAATAGACAAAATTGGGTTGATCGAAATAGGATGAATTCAATAGGCAATAGAAAACATTACAATTTGAATTAGCCACAGAGGGCCCAGAGATCACAGAGTCTTAAAAACGCAGATTAAGGATAAATAAAGAATACCCGTTAAGCGTCCAAAATTAATGAAGATGCTAAAAAGTGTCAAAAAGGAATTTCCTATACAATTGAATTATTGATGATCTCGTAAAAAGCCGGAAAAGCCGACACTCCTGCGAAAGCAGGAGTCCAGAACTGCTTGAATTTACTGGATTCCGGCTTTCGCCGGAATGACATAATGAAGGGAATTCTGACTTTTTACGAGTTCATCAATTATTGAATTGGCTAAATCATATTTTTAAAAAACTCTGTGATCTCTTAGTCCTCTGTGATTATCAAGTTATTAACACCCCCACCCTAACCCTCCCCCATCCAGGGGGAGGGAATTTTGGATCCCCCAGTATCTCCCCTCCCCTGGCGGGAGGGGGATGGGGGGAGGGGGATAAAAAAGCAAATTCCTATACAATTAAATTAAATCTTTCAATTTTGAATTGGCTTTAAGTCCGAAATTCCGGCTTGATTTTTAAGCCATGGTCCATGACTTCTTTCTTTTCCCCAATCTCATCCATCTTTATGCGCAGTCTCAAATCGTTGGCGCTGTCTGCGTAGGCGATGGCGTTGTCGTAATCAATTCTCCCCTGCTTGTACAGATCGAATATAGACTGATCGAAGGTCTGCATACCTTCCAAATTTCCTTGGGCCATGGCTTCTTTCAGGAGGTCGATCTGAGCTTTGTGGATTAAATCCTTGACCCGGGGGGTATCCAGGAGGATTTCCACGGCAGCCACCCGCGTTTTGTCGATCGTGGGGATCAAGCGCTGGGATATGAGGGCCCTTAAATTTAGGGAGAGTTGCATATAGATTTGCTCGTGCCTTTCCGGGGGAAAAAAGTTCATAATACGTTCAATGGTTTGATTGGCGTTATTGGCGTGGATGGTTCCCAGGCAAAGGTGTCCGGTTTCAGCGTAATCGATGGCCGCTTCCATTGTCTCGACGTCCCTTACCTCACCGATAAGGATCACATCCGGGGCCTGGCGCAGAGTGTGTTTTAAGGCGCTGCCATATCCATGGGTGTCGATCCCGATTTCCCTCTGGGAAACGATGGATTTTTTATGAACATGGACGAATTCAATGGGATCCTCGACAGTGACGATATGCCCGCCGGCATTAGAGTTACGGTAATCGATGAAGGCCGCCAGGGTGGTGGATTTCCCCGAGCCTGTGCGACCGGCGACCAGAACAAGGCCTCGTTTGCTCATGGCGATATTTTTAAAGATCTGGGGTAAGCCGAGGTCATCAATGGTCTTAATATTAATTTTAATATGCCGCATGACCATCCCGAAAAAGCCCCGCTGGCGGAAGATGTTCACCCGAAAACGGCCGAGGTTGGGATAGGATATAGCCAGGTTCATTTCCCACCTGCGGGCGAAGTAGGTTTTTTGGACCTGGCTCATCAGAGAGAGCGCCATAGTTTCGGTCTCTTCAGGGGTGTATTTACGGCCTCCCCATGCCGAAACAGATCCTTCGACCCGGTACATGGGGGGACTGTCCACCGTGATGTAGAGATCGGAGGCCTCCCGCCTGACCATCTCTTCCAGAAGTTCACGGATGTTAGTGCTCATCCTGATAGCCTCCTTAGGAGTTAAAAACGTTCGGGTTGCTGGCCAAATATAAACACTGCGCTTTGTCAACGATGCCCCTAACCACCAGGTCTTTCAGGGATTGATCAAGGGTGATCATGCCGAATTTCTGGCCGGTCTGGATAGCCGAGGGGAGCTGAGCAACTTTCCCTTCGCGGATGAGGTTGCGCACTGCCGGGGTGCCGATCATGATCTCCAGAGCTGGAACGAGCCCCCGTCCATCGCGCCGCTTCAAGAGCACCTGTGAAATGATGGCTTGGATGGATTCGGCAAACTGAGCGCGGACCTGATCCTGCTGGGTCGCCGGATAGACATCTATGATCCGGTCAACGGTTTTGGAAGCTCCGCTGGTGTGCACGGTGGAGAAAACCAGGTGCCCGGTCTCGGCTGCGGTCAGGGCCAGAGAAATAGTCTCCAGGTCGCGCATTTCACCCACGAGGATGATGTCAGGGTCCTCGCGCAAGGCGCTGCGCAGGGCATTGGAAAAACTATGGGTATGGGCGCCGACTTCTCGTTGATTGATCAGACATTTTTTCGACTGGTGGACGAATTCGATGGGATCCTCGATGGTGATGATATGGCCTTTTAAGGAATTATTGATCACATCGATCATCGCCGCCAGGGTGGTGGACTTTCCGCTTCCGGTTGGCCCGGTAACTAAAACCAGACCCCGCTCGTTCTGAGTTACTTCGCGCAGGCTTTTCGGCAGGCCCAATTGTTCCAGTGTCAAAATTTTGGAAGGAATGACCCGAAAGACCACCCCTTCTCCCCGCGCCTGCCGGAAAGCATTTACCCGGAAGCGGGCAATTCCTTTCAGGTCTATGGAAAAATCGAGCTCATGATTTTCCTCGAACTTTTTCCGTTGCTGGTCATTGAGGATATCATAAATCATGACGTGCAATTCTTCTTTGGATAGGGGGGGCATCTCGATACGCTTCATTTCGCCGTGAATACGAACCAGCGGAGGTTCCCCGGCGCTAATGTGCAGGTCCGAAGCATTCTCTTTTTGGACGAAAATTAAAAGTTCAGAAATATCCATCTTTGCATTCCTCCTGGGAAATAAACCATAATCATTAAACTGAAATAAATATAAAAAGTCAAGCGAATTGGTGGATTCGCCGCCAGGTCGGGGAAGCGATCCCGTTCGGGCATCGTTTATCACTGTGAATTCATCAATTCACTGAATAGTGGAGAGAGACAAGAATTGTAACACTTTAGCTCCTTGAAAAAAGGTGTGTTGTGAGGGCCAAGGGATTCCAGGGGCCAGGGGCCAGAGCGGCGCGCTTGGAATCATAAGGCGCTTATATCTCTTCATATGGGGCGGGCAAGAACCCCCGCCTCCTCCGAAGGAAAAGATCTTTTGTCCTCGTGGCCAAGCGGAAACCCAACCAATGCTTCCGGCGCGTTCCGCTCTAACCCCCGGCCCTCAACAAAGGCTTTAATACCATTTTTTAAAAATTGCTAAACTGATGAGCTTCTTGCAAAAGTCCGTAATTTACCCTTCGACAGGCTCAGGGTGAACGGGCTTAGGTTGAAATTATTTAGTTTTTCCGTTCGTGGTGAGCCCTTCGACTCACCCATCGCCCTGAGGTTCTCGAAGGGTGAACGGTTCGCTCAGGACAAGCTTGTCGAACCACCAAAAAATACTTTTGCAAGTGGCTCCTGATACCAAGAATTGGTGAGAGACGGGCCAAGGAGAAAGAAATTGAAAAAAGAACCCGATGTGTTAGAATAGAATGCGCATGGAGAAGATTTTTTATAATGGCCGATAACTTCGATAACTGGATAGATAGTTATTTACACTACGTAACCGTAGAAAAAGGGTTGAGCCGGAATACTCTCGAAGCTTATGCCCATGATCTTCAGGGGTATGCCATTTTTTTGATGGAGCAGGGAATATCCCATATCGGAGGCAGCTCGGCCGACCATACCTTGAAATACTTTAAGCACCTGCGGGGAAAAGGCTTTTCGGCAAGAAGCCAGGCTCGTACCCTTTCAGCCCTGAAGGGTTTTCATAAATTTCTGCTCCAGGAGCGCGCTATAGAAGAAAACCCCCTGAATCGCCTGCGCACCCCCCGGGTTGTCCCCAAGCTTCCTTCGGTATTGACCTCCGTTGAGGTGGAGGATTTATTGCGACAGCCTGATCCTCTGCAGCCTTTGGGGATTCGGGACCGGGCTATGCTGGAACTTCTTTACGCTACCGGCCTGCGCGTTTCGGAATTGATTCATCTCTCGTTAAACGACGTGAACCTGGAAGTGGGGTATCTGCGCACCCGGGGGAAAGGATCGAAAGAGCGAATTGTGCCCATCGGCATGGCGGCCCGGCAGGCGTTGTTAGGTTACCTGAGAGGACCGCGGATCCTTTTGGCCATGAAATCGTCCGACGCTACCCTTTTTCTCGGAAAGGGAGGAAGGGGAATCACCCGCCAGGGGTTCTGGAAAATCATTAAGAAGTATGCCACGTCGGCAGGCATTCCCAAACGCCTGACCCCCCATATACTCCGCCATTCATTCGCCACCCACCTTTTGGAAGGCGGGGCGGATTTAAGGTCCGTTCAATCCCTGCTCGGACATGTAGATATTGCCACCACCCAGATATATACCCATGTTTCCCGGGACCACCTGAAGCAAATCCATCAGAAATACCATCCCCGGGGTTGAAATCATGGACGTAATTACCACCCACGTCAACGCCGACTTCGACTCCCTGGCCTCCATGCTGGCGGCCAAGAAGCTCTACCCTCAGGCTGTCCTGGTTTTTCCCGGGTCCCAGGAAAAAAATTTACGGGATTTTTTCATCCAATCCACTTTCTATGTTTTTGAAACAGAACGGATCAAAAATATCAATTTAGATGATGTTCGGCGCTTGATTCTGGTGGACACCCGCCAACCCGGGCGAATCGGGAAGTTGGCCAAGTTAGCCCAGCGCCCGGGAGTGGAAGTGCATATTTTTGATCACCACCCGGCTTCGCCAGATGATCTTCGGGGCAAAGTGGAGCACATCCGCGAAGTGGGGGCGACCATGACCATTCTGGCCCATATCTTAAAGGAAAAAAAGATTCCCCTTTTTGCCGAAGAGGCCACGGTCATGGCTCTGGGCCTTTATGAGGATACCGGGTCTTTCACATTCTCTTCCACCACTACTGAAGATTATGAAGCTGCCGCTTTTTTACTCTCCCAGGGAGCCAACTTGAATACCGTATCAAGCCTGATCACCCGGGAGATAACTTCCGAGCAGATTTCCCTGCTTAACGAATTGATCCAAACCGCCACCCGCTACACGGTGAAAGGGGTGGAGGTGGTTATCGCCAAAGCCTCCTCCAACAAATACGTGGGAGATTTTGCCCTATTAGTCCACAAATTGAGGGATATGGAAAATATTAACGTCCTTTTCGCCCTGGCTGAGATGGAAGACCGGATTTATTTAGTTGCCCGGAGCAACCTGGAAGAAGTCAACGTGGGAGAGATTGCCGCTGCCTTCGGCGGAGGAGGGCATCCCACGGCTGCTTCGGCGACCATCAAGGGCCTGAACCTCCCCCAGGTGGAAGAAAAACTGTTGAGCTACCTGGAAGGACGGGTACACCCGGTTAGGCTGGCTCGCGACCTGATGTCCTTTCCGGTTAAGAGCGTGGAGGCCACGGAGACCATCGAGCGGGCAGGGGAGCTTTTAACCCGTTATAACATAAATGTCCTGCCGGTAATGGACAAAGGAAAAATTGCCGGCTTGATCTCCCGGCAAGTCATCGAGAAAGCCGCCTTTCACGGGTTCAAAAACTCACCCATAAGGGATTATATGAGCAGTGAGTTTGCCGCGGTCCATCCCCGTACAGCCCTGTCTAAAGTTCAAGATCTTATCGTGGGGAACAACCAGCGATTTCTCCCGGTGCTGGAGAAGGACAATTTGGTTGGAGCCATCACCCGCACGGATTTGTTGCGCTGGCTCTATACCAGCGCCAACCGGCCGCCCCACACCCTGGTCGAACAAGACCTTTCCTCGATCCAACCAAAAAAGAAATGGATCCTCCAGCTCATGGAGGAACGGCTACCCTTAGGGGTACTCGCTTTGCTCAAGACCATCGGGGAAAAATCTCAAGAGATGGGTTTCCAGGTTTATACGGTGGGCGGATTTGTGCGCGACCTGATATTGCGATACGAAAACTACGACATCGACGTAGTGGTAGAAGGCGAGGGCATACAATTGGCCCAAGCCCTGGCTGAAGAGGGGAAATGCGAAATCCAGGCGCACAAAAAATTCGGGACAGCCACCCTCTTTTTCCCCCAGGGGCGCCGGCTGGACGTGGCCACGGCCCGCCTGGAATATTATGATCACCCGGCTGCCCTTCCCCGCGTTGAGCACAGCTCCATCAAGCTGGATCTCTTCCGCAGGGACTTTACGGTGAACGCCCTGGCCGTCCATTTAAATCCCCAAAACTTCGGAGAGCTAATTGATTTTTTTGGCGGTCAGAAAGATATCAAAGAGCGGCGCATCCGGGTGCTCCATAACCTGAGTTTCGTAGAAGATCCTACCCGCATCTTCCGGGCTCTTCGTTTCGAACAACGCATCGGCTTTCAAATCGCCAAACATACCCATATGCTCATGGAGAACGCGGTGCGCATGGAACTATTCGGCCGGCTTTCCGGCAAGAGACTTTTCCAGGAGCTGGTGCTCTGCCTCAAGGAAGAAAAGCCGTTTGCCGTGATCAAGAGACTGGCCGATTATGGTTTGCTGAAATTTTTCCATCCCAAGCTGAAAACCGATCGGGGGGTTGAGAATCTGTTCCAGAGGCTGGAGAGCGTGCTCTCCTGGTATAATCTTTTATTTACCGGAGAGCGTTACGAGAGGTGGTTGGTGGTCTTCCTCGGGCTGGTGGACAATTTGACGGAGAAAGAACTCCAGGAGCTTCTCAGCCGGCTTTCTCTCTCCGAAAAATTTCGGGCCGCGCTCCTGCAGCACCGGCGGATGGCCAACCAGGTGGTAGACCGCATGGCCCGTTTATCTTTCCTTCGCCGCAGCGAAATTTATTTTCTCTTAAATCCCCTGCCCACGGATTTTTTGCTTTTCGCCATGGGGAAGACCGATTCCGAGGAGGTTAAAAAGGCCCTTTCCCTCTACTTTACCGGCCTGAAGCCTACCAAAGTTTCCTTGAGTGGTAAAGACCTGAACCGGATGGGCTATCCTCCCGGGCCGATCTACACAGAAATCTTCCAGGATCTTTTAAGGGCCCGGCTCGACGGAAAATTGCACAGCCAGCAGGAGGAAGTCGAATACGTCCAGCAGAAATTTTCTAAACAAGAAACCAGATTGAGGGTATAGTATTAAATTAAGAGAAAGGAGATATAGATAAGCGAATGTCCAAGCAGCGTGTGCTTAGTGGAATGCGGCCATCGGGGAAACTTCACCTGGGTAATTTGGTCGGAGCCTTAGAAAACTGGAAAAAACTCCAGGAGGATTACGACTGTTTTTTCTTTGCGGCGGACTGGCATGCCCTGACGACGGAATACAATAGCACGGAGAGCATCCAGGAAAGCATCCGGGAAATGACCACCGATTGGCTGAGCGTCGGCCTTTCTCCGGAAAAATGCGTTCTCTTTGTCCAGTCCCGGATCAAGGAGCACGCTGAACTCCATCTGCTTCTTTCGATGATCACGCCCCTTGCCTGGCTGGAGCGCGTGCCCACTTACAAGGAGCAGCAACAGGAAATAACCAACCGAGACCTATCCACCTACGGTTTTCTGGGCTACCCACTGCTTCAGACCGCCGACATTATTATTTACAAAGCCCACAAGGTCCCGGTAGGCATAGACCAGGTTCCCCATGTGGAACTCTCCCGGGAAATTACCCGCCGGTTCAATTTTTTATACGCCCCGGTCTTTCCGCATCCGGAGCCGATGCTGACGGAGGTTCCCAAGGTTTTAGGCATCGACGGGCGCAAGATGAGCAAGAGCTATGATAACGCCATTTACATATCCGACCCTCCCCAGGAAATCCGGCAAAAGGTGGCCCAGATGTTCACCGACCCCAACCGCATCAAGCGGGGCGACCCCGGCAACCCGGACATCTGCAACGTCTTCGCCTTCCACCGGGTTTACAGCTCGCCGGAGGCCGTTGAACAGGTCCGGGTAGATTGCCGGCGGGGGGCGATTGGCTGCGTGGAGGATAAAAAGAATCTGGCCGAGAACATTGTGGCTTATTTAACTCCTATCCATGAGCAACGAAGCCGTTACCTGCAAAACCCTTGCCTGGTGGATGAAGTGCTGGAAGATGGCTGCCAGAGAGCTCGGTTGGTCGCCTCGCGGACCATGGAAGAAGTGCGCGCGGCCATGAAAATAACCTGAGGAAGATCGTTCATGTTAAGAGAATCTATGGAACCAAATCACCTGAGCAACGAATATGCGCAGCCGGAATTGCCTCTTCAGGTCAAGCTGGAAATATTTGAGGGCCCTCTGGACCTTCTGCTGCACCTGATCAAAAAAAATGAGATTGATATTTATGACATTCCCATTTTGGTGATCACCCAGCAGTACATGGAATACCTGGAGATGATGAAAACTTTGAATCTGGACGTGGCCGGCGAGTTTCTGCTGATGGCGGCTACTCTGTTGCACATTAAATCTAAGATGCTCTTGCCCCCCTCGGAGGAAGAGCCCTCGGGAGAGGATCAAGAAGGGGAGTTAGAAGACCCCAGGGCCGAATTGGTCCGCCGGCTCTTAGAATACCAGCGCTTCAAAGAGGCGGCTTCCGACTTGGCCAAAGGTTGCCTGCTGGACCGGGAAGTCTTTGCCCGTAAATTTTTTGCGGAAAAACTTCTGGAAGAAACCGAGGACGCTTTGACCGGAGAAGTTACCTTGTACGACCTGCTGGAGGCTATTAAGAAAGTCCTCCAGGGAATCCCCCCTGAGGAGTTTCAGGAAATCTCCCTTGATCATCTGAGTATCAAAGACAAAATCAACCAGATCATGGAGCGGCTCTGGGAAACGGAGAGCCTGACCTTTAAAGAGCTTTTTACTTCATTGGCTTCTCGCGGCGAGATTATCGTAACCTTTTTAGCCATCCTGGAGCTAATGCGCCTGCGCATGATAAACGTGTTTCAAGCCGAATCTTTTGGGCCCATCAGGATTTTCTCGCCGATGGGACGGGAAGAAGGCCAGAAGAAGATCGAAGAAAGGATTCTGTGAAGTGGATGATAATAAACGGAAGGCCATAGTGGAATCATTAATCTTCGTCTCGGAGAACCCCCTAAGTCTGGACCGGATCAAAGAAGTTCTGGGCGAGGTTAGCAAAAAGGAAATCCAGCGGCTGCTGGCCGAGATGGCGGAAGAGTACAACCAAGCGAAGCGCGGTTTTACTCTGGTTGAAGTGGCTGAAGGATACCAATTCCGAACCCGCCCCGAGCACGCCGAATGGATAAAGAAATTGAAGAAGGGCAAGCCGGCTCATCTCAGCCAGCCGGCATTGGAGACTCTGGCCATTATAGCCTACAAACAACCCCTTGTGCGCGGGGAAATAGAAAAAATCCGGGGGGTGGATTCCGGGGGCGTTTTGCGAACCCTATTGGATAAGAAACTGATAAAAATCCTCGGTAAGAAAGATGTTCCGGGTAAACCGCTGGTATATGGCACTTCCCGACAGTTCCTGGAAATGTTCGGATTAAAAGACCTGTCCAGCCTTCCCACCCTTAAGGACATAGAAGGATTGGGGCCCCCTGCGGCAGAATCGCTTTTGCCTTTCGGCGAGCAAGCCGAAGGAGAGATGGGAACAAATTCAGATCCCCGGTTGGCAATTCAGTTAGGTGAGGATGGAGAAATCGATGAGCCACCTGCAGAGGCTGCAAAAGATTCTTTCTGAATCTGGGGTTGCTTCCCGGCGCAAGGCTGAAGATTTGATCCGGGAAGCGCGAGTCACGGTCAATGGACGCCTCGCCCAGGTCGGAGATAAAGCGGATCCTTTTCATGACCATATCAAGGTTGACGGACGGCGAATATCCCTGTCTTCCTCCGCAAAAGTTTACCTGCTGCTAAACAAGCCTAAGGGTACGGTGACGACCGTGGCCGACCCGGAAGGAAGACCAACGGTCCTGGATCTAATAAAGGAAACGAAACCCCGGCTGTTTCCGGTGGGCCGGCTTGACTTTGATGCCGAGGGTTTCCTCCTCTTGACCGACGATGGGGCCATGGCCCATCGTTTATCCCATCCTTCCTATGGCATCTCCCGTATTTACCGGGTGAAAGTGAAAGGGAAACCCGGTCCCGAAGAAATCAGCAGATTAAGCCGGGGCATCCGCCTGGAAGACGGACCCACGGCGCCCTGCCGCATCAGGCCCTTCCAGGAGACAGAAGATAACCTCTGGCTGGAAATGGTTTTACATGAAGGCAGAAATCGCCAGGTGAAAAGGATGTGGGAAAAGCTGGGCTACCCGGTATTAAAGCTTAAGCGGGTGGCCTTTGCCGGGCTTAGTATCGGAAGGCTTAAACCCGGGGAATACCGTTACCTTCGGCCAAGCGAAGTGCAAAGGCTAAAAGACCTTTTGGCCAAACATTTATCGCCCGGCGCATCTGAGGTGACTCCACCAAAAAAAAAGTAAAAGCAGGGAAGGGGTTCCATGAAGTTTTCTAAGAAGGGAGATCGGGGCATGACCAGCCTTATGGGCGGCCAGAGGATATCCAAATCCGGGCCCAGGCCCGAAGCCTACGGGACCCTGGACGAGGCCAGTTCTGCGCTGGGGATCGCCAGAGCGGCGGCAACCCGGCCGAAGACCAAGGAGATTATCCTGACCATACAAAGAGACTTGCTCATCCTTGGCGCCGAGCTAGCCACTGCCACTGAAGACGTCCAAAAGTATCCCTACCGGATTACCACCGAACAAGTTGACCGGCTGGAACGCCTCCTCTCCGAGATACAGAAGGAGGTTGTCCTAAAAGAAGAGTTCATTTTACCCGGAGAGACAATCGCTTCAGCCTCCGTTGACTTAGCCAGGGCCATCATCCGCCGGGCCGAACGGAAAGCCGTCCGATTGCTACAGGAAAAAATCATCGCCAATATCGAAGTGCTTAGGTTCCTGAACCGTCTTGCCGATTTACTTTTCACGCTGGCCAGGTACGAGGAAAGTCAGGAAAAGCCATGCAACCCTTTGTCCTGAATGTCTTAAAAACAATCAAAAAATATGAGATGCTCCAGCCCGGAGAACGCCTAGTGGTCGCCGTTTCCGGAGGGGCTGACTCCATGGCTCTTCTCCATGTGCTCTGGGACCTGCGCCGGGAATTTCATCTTTCCCTGGTGGTTGCCCATTTGAACCATGGACTTCGCCCGGAAGGGGAAGAAGAAAAATCTTTTGTGCGCAAAGCCTCAGCGGACCTGGGAATACCTTTCATAACTCGCCAGGTGGATATACGGGCCAAGCAAAAAGAACAACGTCTCACTCTGCAGGAAGCTGCCAGGGAAGCCCGGTACTCCTTTCTGCTGGAAGCAGCTATGAGTCAGAAGGCCGCGAAGATTGCCCTGGGACATACGGCCGATGACCAGGCCGAATCCATGATCATGCGTATCCTCCGTGGTTCCGGAACCCGCGGACTATCGGGGATCCCTCCTGTGCGCGGCGATTTTTTTATCCGGCCGCTGATTGAATCCTGGCGGGAAGAAATTGAAGCCTTCCTTTTTGAAAAGAAAGTGGCTTTCCTGACCGATCCGACCAATCGTTCCCTTAAGTTTCTGCGCAACCGGATACGCCATGATCTCCTTCCTGTCCTTGAGCAGTATAATCCCCGGTTGCGGCAGACCCTGGCGCAAATGGCTGATCTCTTCCGGGCGGAAGAAGCCTGCTGGCAAAACCTCTTGGAAGAAAGATTTCCGGCGCTGGTCCGGAATCAGAAAAAGGAATCCATAACCCTGGACATCCCCTCCCTGCTCGCCCAGTCGTTACCCATCCGGCTGCGATCTTTCCGGTATGCCATTGAAAAAATACTGGGCCACCTTAGGCGGGTGGGATTCAATCATATCCTGACCATCGAGAATATCCTGCAGAGCCCGGACCCCAATAAAACCCTTAAGCTTCCTCAAGGGCTATGCGTGGCTAAGGCCTACCGGGCCCTTACCTTTGCCAAGTCCCTGAAAGAGATTATCCCTTTTGAATATTCTGTTTCGGGGGAGGGTTGTCTGGAAATTCCGGAAATCGGCCGGGAAATGCGCTTCAAGATGTTAGCAACCCAGGCGCCCCGGATAAGGCCCCAAAACATTTCCAACATTGCCCTGCTGGATTTCGACGATATTGATTTTCCCCTGACCGTTCGCTCCTTTCGGCCTGGAGACCGCCTCCAACCACTGGGGATGGAGGGGGCGAAAAAAGTCAAAGACCTTTTCATCGATTGTAAAATTCCCGCACCCCAGCGCAAAAGAATTCCTTTACTTTTCAAGGAGGATCAACTCCTCTGGGTTGCCGGCGTCCGCCTCGATCATCGAATACGTCTGAAGCCGGAAACAAAAAAAGCCCTGCGCGTTGAACTTCTTTAATCGTAACAGTTTAGCGATTTGAAAAAATGGTATTAAAGCCTTTGTTGAGGGCCAGGGGTTAGAGCGGAACGCGCCGGAAGCATCGGTTGGGTTTCTGCTTGGCCACGAGGACAAAAGATTTTTTCCTCTAATCTTAATCGGCCATCTGCTTTTTTCATTGTTGAAAACTTTCTTTTATGCTATAAATAAACCTCCAATATTGATGGATTCGTAAAAAGTCCTGTGCCTGTCATTGCGAGGAGTTCCGCATTGGCGGGACGACGAAGCAATCTTGTCTTTTCGGGCACTTATAAAAACGAGATTGCTTCGTCCGCCTTAGGCGGACTCGCAATGACCCTTTCGCGACTTTTTACGAGACCATCAATATTCACCATAAATTTTTAAATCCATCTTCATTAATTCTCGGGGAAAAAGCTTATGGGGGAGAAAAAACTGAGCCCCTTTTACAAAAACTTAGCCCTCTGGCTGGTCATAAGCGTGATGATGATTCTCCTCTTTAACCTTTTCAGCCAGCCTCGTTCCACCCAGGATAAAATAATCTTCAGTGATTTTTTGGCCGCGTTGGAAAAGGGAGAAGTGAGGGAAGTCACCGTTCAGGGACCAAACCTTCATGGCCGCCTGGCCAACCGCAAGGAATTCAAAACCTACGCTCCCAATTATCCTGAGCTGGTCAAGTTCTTGAGGGAAAAAGATGTGCAGATTTCGGCAAAACCCGAGGATGAATCCCCCTGGTACATGACCATACTCATCTCCTGGTTTCCGATGTTGCTCCTGATTGGATTCTGGATCTTTTTCATGCGCCAGATGCAGGCCGGCGGCACCAAAGCCATGTCTTTCGGAAAAGCCAAGGCCAAACTGCTCACGGAAAAACAGCAAAAGGTTACTTTTCTGGATGTAGCCGGGATTGAAGAGTCGAAGGAAGAGCTGCAGGAAATCATCGCATTTCTCCGGGATCCGAAAAAATTCACCAGACTGGGCGGGCGGATTCCCAAGGGGGTTCTGCTGGTGGGCGCTCCGGGAACCGGCAAGACGCTTCTGGCCCGGGCTATTGCCGGCGAGGCCAACGTTCCTTTTTTCTCCATAAGCGGTTCAGATTTTGTGGAGATGTTCGTGGGCGTGGGCGCCTCCAGGGTCCGGGACCTTTTCATTCAGGGAAAAAAGCATGCTCCCTGCATCATCTTTATCGATGAAATTGACGCGGTCGGCCGCCACCGGGGAGCTGGACTCGGAGGAGGGCACGACGAGCGGGAGCAGACTCTCAACCAGCTTTTGGTTGAAATGGACGGATTTGAATCTAACGAAGGAGTGATTATCGTTGCGGCTACGAACCGGCCTGATGTTTTGGACCCGGCGCTCCTGCGTCCGGGCAGGTTTGACCGGCAGGTGGTGGTTCCCCGGCCCGACGTGAAAGGGCGGGAAGAAATCTTAAAAGTCCATACTCGCAAAACTCCTCTCGCTGATGACGTCATCCTGGCCCTGATTTCCCGGGGCACCCCGGGCTTTACAGGTGCAGACCTGGAAAACCTGGTCAATGAAGCAGCCCTCCTGGCAGCGCGCCTGGGCAAAACAAAACTGGAGATGGCTGATTTCGAGGCATCGAAAGATAAGGTTCTCATGGGGGTTGAGCGCCGCACGATGATTATCAGCGAAGAAGAGAAGCGCCTCACCGCCTATCATGAAGCCGGGCATACCCTGGTGGCCAAATTTCTCCCCAGCGCCGACCCTATCCACAAAGTAACCATCATCCCCCGAGGGCGGGCCTTGGGAATTACCCAACAGCTTCCCGCCGAAGACAAGCACACCCTTTCTAAAGAATACATCATCAACAAAATCGCCATTTTTTTAGGAGGTCGGGCTGCGGAAGAACTGATCTTAAATACCCAAACTACCGGGGCCGGAAATGACCTGGAAATGGCCACGGAATGGGCCAGGAAAATGGTCTGCGACTTCGGAATGAGCGATAAATTGGGACCCCTTACTTTCGGAAAAAAGGAAGAACATATCTTTCTCGGTCGGGAGATAGCCCAGCATAAGGACTACAGTGAAAAGACCGCAGTGGACATTGATACCGAAATCAAGCGCATCGTCCTGGAAAATTATAGCCGGGCCAAAGATATTATCGTCCAGCACCTGGAGCGACTCCATCGCCTGGCCTCAGCCCTTCTGGAGAGGGAAGTACTTGCCGGAGAAGAAATTGACCAGGTACTGGGTCTAAAACCATTTATTCCCGAAGTCCCTCAAAAAGAATTTGTTCAGGAAGGGAGACTTTTTTAAAAGAGGGGCAAAGATCAAGGGCCAAGGGTTGGGTCTTTTCCTGTGCCCTTGTTTCTTGACCTTTGGCCCTTTTTAATTTTTCACCGCCAAGCGCGCAGAGAGCGCTTCTATGCGTTCTCAACGCGCTCTGAGGTTAAGGGTTTTTATGAAATGCCCTTTTCTCCGCTTTCGCAACAAAAGCTATGACCTCTCCCAGCGCACGCTCATTATGGGCGCTATTAATGTCACGCCGGATTCCTTTTCCGACGGAGGCCGCTTTTTCGATTCAGAGAAAGCAGTGGAACAGGGGCTGCGATTAGCCGAGGGCGGAGCAGACATTCTGGACATCGGCGGGGAATCGACCCGGCCGGGGGCCGAACCGTTAGAGGAGGAAGAAGAAGCCCGGCGGATCATTCCGGTAGTTCGTTCCTTAAGCCAACAAATCGATATCCCCATATCCGTGGATACACGAAAGTCGCCCATAGCGGAAAGGGCCCTGGAAGCCGGGGCTGCGATGATCAACGACATCAGCTCGCTTAGGTTTGATGAAAGCATGGCCACGGTCATTGCCCAAAAGAAGGTCCCTGTAGTGCTGATGCACATGCGCGGAAATCCGGAAACCATGCAACTTAACACACATTATGATGACCTGATGGGAGAGATCCTAAGTTTCTTCAAGGAACGCGTGGCCCATGCCGAATCCTGCGGCATTTCCGCGGAAAACATCATTTTAGACCCGGGGATCGGGTTTGGAAAATCCCTGGAAGAATCGCATAACCTGATCATTTTGAAAAATCTACAACGGTTTAAAGTCTTAGGGAAACCATTGCTGGTCGGAACCTCCAGAAAGGCTTTCATCGGTAAAATACTGGGGCTGCCGCCAAAGGACAGGGAAGAAGGAACCATGGCCACGGTGGCTGTGGCCATTATCAACGGCGCGAATATCGTTCGAGTGCACGAAGTGGAAAGAATGCGCCGGGTTGTCCAGGTGGTCGATGCGATTGTGCGCTGCTAAGCAGATAAATCAGCTACAGAGGACACAGAGTTATAGGCAAAATCTTTAGAACAAAAAGCAATTTAGAAAACAGAAGAACGCAAAAAAACGAGAAAAATATCTTAATTGACGGTCTCGTAAAAAGTCCCAAAAGTAGTCATTGCGAGTCACGCCATGGGCGTGACGAAGCAATCTCGTATTTCGTAAGTGCTTGATTTCATGGGATTGCTTAGTCGCTACGCTCCTCGCAATGACCTGTGGTTGGACTTTTTACGAGTTCATCAATTTTCAATGGTCACTTATTAATGAGCAATGAACGATCAACCATAAACCCCGCACCTTGAACAATTAGCCTTGGGTCGTGAACCTATTATTTATAAGGAGGCGTTTGTGCCCGAACTCTCGGTGAATGTAGATCACGTGGCCACTCTGCGGCAGGCCCGGGGCGGAAAACAACCGGATCCCGTCGCCGCTGCCATGATTGCGGAACTCGCCGGAGCCGATGGAATAATTGTTCATCTGCGGGAGGATCGAAGGCATATCCAGGATCGGGATTTGGAACTTTTACGTAAAACTATCAAAACCCGCCTCAACCTGGAAATGGCCAACACCGAAGAAATCATGCAAATAGCCCTGAAGGTCAAACCTGATTTGGTTACTTTTGTGCCGGAGAGACGCCAGGAGCTGACCACTGAAGGAGGGTTGGATGTTCTGGCCAACCAGGCCCCCCTTACAAAGAACATCCAGAAACTTAAGAAAGCCGGCATTAAAACCAGTCTTTTCATAAATGCCGATCCCTATCAGATTAAGGCCAGTAAAAGGGTAGGGGCCGATTTCGTAGAAATCCATACCGGAAAATATGCCGATGCCCTCGATGAAAAAACAAAGCAGAAAGAATTTCAGCAAATTGCCCGGGGCATCCGCCAAGCCCGACGCCTTGGCCTTAGGGTCAACATCGGACACGGACTGGATTACCAAAACGTTCATCCCTTTACCGCTATCCCGGGAATTGAGGACTACAGCATCGGACACAGCATTATCTCCAGGGCAGTCCTGGTGGGCCTGGATCGGGCGGTGCGGGAGATGAAGAGATTGATAAGCCCGATGGACGATGGACGATAGAAGGCCTAATGAGTAAAATGAGTTTTTTTATTCTGACTTCTGATCTCTGACTTCTGTATTCTGTCTTCTGAATTCTAAGCATCATGATCTACGGCATTGGCATTGACATTGTCCAGATTAAGCGGATCGAACAAGACCTTGAGCGATGGGGAGAACGGTTTACCCAAAAAGTTTTTACCCCCGGCGAAATAGACTATTGTTTAAAAAAGAAAACCCCTTCCCCCAATTTCGCTGCCCGCTTTGCGGCCAAGGAAGCTTTTGTCAAGGCTCTGGGCATAGGAATAAGAAGGGGAATTCACTGGAAAGATGTTGAGGTTACTCGCGGACCGCTGGGCAAGCCCGTATTGAGATTGAGCGGCCAGGCCTTACAAGTATGTGCGAAAGAGAAAATCGCCGGCGTCTTTGTGAGCCTTACCCATGATCGCGAATACAGCAGCGCCATCGTCGTATTGGAAGCAAAGGACGAATAATTTTACTATGTTCTCTGCGCTCTCGGCGGTGAACATAAAAGGAAAAAAGATGAAGCTAGCCACTGCGGAAATCATGAGAAGATTGGACCGAAGGGCTATCGAGGATTTCGGCATTCCGGGAATGGTGTTGATGGAGAATGCGGCCAGAGCCATAGTTAGCGCAATGTTCCGCTATTTTCCCGACCTTTTAACCAGGCGGGTGGGAATATTTGCCGGCCGGGGCAACAACGGGGGAGACGCTTTTGCCGTGGCCCGTTACCTGCTTAATCGTGGTTTGGCCTGCAGGGTATACCTTCTTACAGCCCCTGAAGAAGTTCAGGGGGACGCCGCTACAAACCTAAAAATTCTTAACCGGATGGGTGGAGATATTTCCAGAATTCTGAACGCCGGGGAGCTGAAAACCCTTAAGGAACAGATTGCCGGGAATGACCTTCTGGTTGACGGCATATTGGGCACTGGTCTGAAAGGGCCCGTAAAGGGGTTTTACCAGGAGGTTATCGAATTCATCAATTCCCTCGGCCTTCCGGTGGTTGCAATCGACATCCCTTCGGGATTGGACTCAGACAGCGGCCAAATACTGGGCACATGCATTCAGGCCTTTCTGACAGTCACTTTTGGGCTGGGCAAAAGGGGTCTTGTGGTGCAGCCCGGGGCTCGATTGAGCGGAAAACTTATAATCGCGGATATTTCCATCCCGGCAGCGGCTGTCGAAGCAGAGCCGGTTAAAGATTATCTCATAGAGGGGAATGAGTTCTATCATCTGCTTCCTCTTAGAGACCCCAGCGCCCATAAAGGCGACTTTGGTCATCTATTAGTTCTTTCCGGGTCGCCGGGAAAAACCGGAGCAGCGGCCATGGTCTGTCAGGCTGCGGTAAGGGTCGGAACTGGACTGGTTACTCTGGGCATTCCCGAAAGTCTAAACCCTATCCTCGAAGTAAAAATCACGGAGGCCATGACCGAGCCGCTGCCGGAAACAAAAGAGAAAACTCTGGCTTTTAAAGCTCAAAAAAAAATCAACGATTTGATCCTGCGCAAGAATGCCCTGGCCATCGGCCCAGGTCTTTCCCTGAACCATGAGACGGCGCGGTTGATCCGCAAGATTGTCCTTAAAACAAGTCTTCCTACTATCGTCGA
This sequence comes from Deltaproteobacteria bacterium, assembly GCA_016875165.1. Taxonomy (GTDB): domain Bacteria; phylum Desulfobacterota; class SM23-61; order SM23-61; family SM23-61; genus JAHJQK01. The sequence goes on along the minus strand of VGSF01000008.1, from coordinate 48,927 downwards.
TGCCGACGGCCTGAGCGCCTTCGCGGGCAAGATGGATTTGATCAGGAAAAACAAGGGTTCTGTCATTTTCTCACCTCATCCGGGAGAGATGGCCCGGCTCCTGGGAATTCCTGTACGGGAAGTTCAGCAGGACAGGATCCAGTTGGCCCGGAAGTTTGCCGAGGAATACGGTCTAATCCTGATTCTTAAAGGAGCAAGGTCCATCGTGGCCAGCCCTGAAGGAGAAGTGTTTATCAATCCCACGGGAAACCCGGGAATGGCCTCCGGTGGGATGGGGGATGTTCTTACCGGCATGGTTGGAGGATTTCTATCCCAGGGGTTGCCTCCGCTTAAGGCCGCGCAGCTTGGCGTATTCTTACATGGATTAACCGGAGATTTCGTGGCCCACAAAAAAGGAGAAAAGGGAATGGCCGCTATGGACCTGATCGAAGAAACCCCCAGGGTTCTTAGGGCGCTGGCCTTGGGGCAGGAACAGATCGATGATTTCTCCTTCCGGCTTTCTCCCGAAATTATTTTTTAATGGCGAAGAACCAAGAAAAACAAGCAGAAGAAACCTGGAGCGTTAAGTCGAATAGTCCGGATGAAACCTTTCGCCTCGGCCAGCTTTTGGGGGCAATGCTTTCGGAAAGCACAGTCATAGCTTTGATGGGTGATCTGGGCACGGGGAAGACGGTTTTTGTCAAAGGAGTGGCCAGGGGACTCGGGGTGGCGGATGAGAGAGATGTCACCAGCCCTACGTTTGTCCTGGTGAATGAATACCTGGGTCGGGTTCCGGTTTTTCACGTTGATCTTTACCGCGTGGAAAAATCCGCTGAGGTAGAGGATTTGGGCTGGGAAGAATTGATTTCCGCTCCCGGGGTGACTCTGGTGGAATGGGCCGAAAAAGTCTCAGGGCTTTTGCCCGGAGAAAGGATCGAAGTTCACTTAGAATGGGTGGGCGTCGTTGAGCGAAAATTGGCGTTTATCGGTAAAGGCCAGGCAGTCAGGGGTTTGGTGCAAGGCCTCGGTGAAAAATGGATGAAGGAGGAATGAAGTGGCTCTCATTGTGCAGAAATACGGCGGCACTTCAGTTGGCGATTTGAATAGAATACGAAACGTTGCCCGCCGCGTTGTTAAAACCTGCCAGGAAGGAAACGAAGTTGTGGTGGTCGTCTCAGCCATAGCCGGTGAAACCGACCGGCTGATCCAGCTGGCCACCCAAGTTAGCGATAACCCGGATTTGCGCGAATACGATGCTTTAATTTCCACGGGCGAACAGGTGAGCGGGGCCTTGCTGGCTATTACCCTGCATGCCATGGGTTATCCGGCCAGGTCTTTTTTGGGCCCCCAGGTGCGCATCGTCACGGATAACACTTTCTCCAAAGCCCGCATCCAGAAAGTGGAAATTAAACGCCTGCAAAAAGAGTTAAAAGCCGGGCGAATACCCATAGTGGCCGGTTTCCAGGGGGTGGATAAAGATGGCAACATCACCACGCTGGGACGCGGGGGTTCGGATACGACCGGAGTAGCCCTGGCTGCCGCCTTAAGCGCGGATGTCTGCGAAATTTACACCGACGTGGAAGGAGTTTACACTACGGACCCGAACATTTGCCCGGATGCCCGAAAACTCGCCCGCATCACTTATGATGAAATGTTGGAGCTGGCCTCCTTAGGAGCGAAAGTGCTCCAGATTCGTTCGGTGGAGTTTGCCAAAAAATATAACGTTCCCATCCATGTGCGTTCGTCTTTTTCGGAAAAAAGAGGAACTTTGGTTACCAAGGAGGATGAAAAGATGGAAAAGGTATTAGTCTCTGGGGTCACCTACAACAAGAACGAAGCCCGCATTACCGTTGTGCGTGTCCCGGATAAACCAGGGACTGCTTCCCGGGTCTTTACGCCCATTTCCGACGCCAACATTATAGTGGATATGATTATCCAGAACAGCAGCGCCGAGGGGTACACGGATTTAACCTTTACCGTTCCCAAGGCGGATTTTAAGAAAGCCCTGAAGCTGGTGAAGAAGACCGCCGAAGAGATCAAGGCCCAGGAAGTCCTGGCTGATGAGAACATTGCCAAGGTTTCCATCGTCGGGGCAGGCATGGTCAGCCATGCCGGCGTGGCCTCGAAAATGTTTACCGCTCTGGCCAAAGAGAATATTAACATTCTGATGATCAGCACCTCGGAGATAAAAATATCCTGCGTAGTCGAGGCCAAATACGGGGAGTTGGCGGCCAGGGTTTTGCATCAGACTTTCGGACTCGATAAAGGGGAGCTGCGCAAAGAGCCATGAACCGAAGAAAACGACCGGAAGGAAAAATCATCATTTACGATACGACCCTGAGGGACGGCACTCAGGCTGAAGACATCTCCTTTTCCGTAGAAGACAAAGTGCGCATCGCCTTGCGCCTCGATGAGCTGGGTGTCAATTATATCGAAGGCGGATGGCCAGGCTCGAACCCCAAAGACATGGCTTTTTTCCGGGAGATCCGAAATTATTCCCTGAAAACGGCCACGATAGCAGCCTTCGGCTCCACTTTAAAAGCGCGCACCGCGCCTGAGGCCGATGTCAACATCAAAGCCTTGCTTGGGGCCAAGACCAGGGCAGTAACCATCTTTGGCAAATCCTGGGATGTGCACGTGCGGGATGCCCTGAGGATTTCCCTGGAGCAGAACGTAACCTTGATCCGCGATTCATTAAAGTACCTGATGACGGCCGCCCCGGAAGTGTATTATGATGCTGAACATTTTTTCGACGGTTTTAAAGGGAACCCTGAATATGCTTTGGCCACGCTGAAAGCAGCGGAAGAGGCGGGAGTTGCCGCCATCGTTCTTTGCGACACCAACGGCGGAACCCTGCCAAGCGAAATTAACGAAATCATCCGGGCGGTCCAGGAAAAGATCACCCTTCCCCTGGGCATCCACGTCCACAACGATGCCGATATGGCTGTGGCCAATACTATCGCTGCCGTGCAGTTAGGGGTAGGCCACATCCAGGGAACGATCAATGGGTACGGCGAACGCTGCGGCAATGCCAACCTTTGTTCCATCATTCCCAACCTGAAGTACAAGCTTAAAATAGACTGCCTTAGCGAAGCGCAGATGGCCAAATTGCGGGAGATCTCCCATTTCGTGGCGGAATTGGCCAACCTCCAACCTAATAAACATCAGCCCTACGTAGGGTCGAGCGCCTTTGCCCATAAGGGGGGAGTTCATGTCAGCGCCATTGAAAAAAACCCGCAAACTTACGAACACATTCCCCCGGAAAACGTGGGGAACCATCGCCGGGTTTTGGTCTCGGACCTGGCCGGTAAGAGCAATATCCTGCAAAAAGCAGCGGAATACCACATCAACCTGAACCGGAAAGACCCATTGACTCACGAGATACTCACCACCCTGAAAGAAATGGAAAACCAGGGTTACCAGTTCGAAGGAGCCGAAGCATCTTTTGAGCTGCTGATGAAAAAAGCAATGGGCGCTCAAAAGAAATACTTCGAGCTGATCGGGTTCCGTATCCTCTCTGAAAAACTCCGGGAGGAGCGGGCTCCGATCACTGAAGCGACCATCATGATCAAAGTTGGAGGGCGGGTAGAACACACCGCGGCCACGGGCAACGGCCCGGTGAATGCCCTGGACAATGCCATCCGTAAAGCCCTGGAAAAATTCTACCCGCAGTTAGACGATATGAAACTGGTGGATTACAAAGTGCGCGTTCTTTCCACGGGCAAAGGGACCGGGTCGAAAGTCCGGGTGCTTGTGGAATCCGGGGACAATAAGGACAAATGGGGAACTGTTGGAGTTTCGGAAAACATCATTGAAGCCAGCTGGCAGGCCCTGGTAGATTCCCTAAACTACAAACTTTTGAAAGACGAGAAGCCCAAAAATTGAGGTCAGTTTAGCGATTTAATAAATGGTATTAAAGCCTTTGTTGAGGGCCGGGGGTTAGAGCGAAACGCGCCGGAAGCATCAGCGCCTTATGATTCCAAGCGTTTCGGTCTGGCCTCCGGTCCCTGGAATCCCTTGGCCCTTAAAACACCCTTTTTTTCAAAGAGCTAAAGTGTTACGGCCACCCAAATATTGATGGTTTCGTAAAAAGTCAGAAAAGTCGTCACTCCTGCGAAAGCAGGAGTCCAGAACTGCTTGAATTAACCGGATTCCGGCTTTCGCCGGAATGACGGAAAAGGGGATATGCGGGCTTTTTACGAATTCATCAAATATTGACTTTTTACGAGTCCATCGAAAAATGACCAGAGAACAACAAGGAATCGTCCTCTTCCTCTGTTTTTTGTTGGTCCTTTTCTTTTTCTTAACATCCCCCCCTGCTCCTTTGCCGCAATCGTTTCCCGCGACAGTCGGGGGCGATTTTTCAAAGAATAAATCTGCGAGTGGAGAGATCATGGTCGAAGTGGACGGAAATGTCAACCGGAAGGGGGTTTACACGGTTGAAATGGGTATGAGTGTCATGGACGTAATCGAGAAGGCCGGGGGGATTAAAGGGAATCTTTCGCTCCCGCCCGAGATCGTCCTGGCCAGAATAGAGAAGAACTGCCGTATCAATGTCCTTGCGGAAGAGAAAGAAAAAGGCAGGATATCGCTGGAATCCTTAGACCCGCAAAAGCTTCCGGTTCTTTTCATCCCCATCAATATTAACACGGCAACTCCGGAAGAGCTAATTACCTTGCCCGGAATTGGACCGAAAACCGCCCTGGCCATCATTGAATATCGAGAACAGGGTGAAAAATTTTCCTCCCCGGAAGACCTTCTGCAAGTGCGCGGCATCGGGCCGAAGAAGCTGGCAGCTATCCGGTCACGCATCACCGTCCAGTAAGGGCCCGGTTTCTTCATTCAGCATCAATTACCACGTTGGTCAAAGTGCGCAGGACTCCTGGTGTAGCCTGAATTTTGGAGACGATGAAGTCCCCCAGTACGCTTATGGAATCAGCCGCCACAAAGGTTACCACGTCATACGGGCCGGTGACGGTGTGAGCTGACTTGACCCCCGGGATCTGCGCGATCTCCCGGGCTATCATCCGGGCCTTACCCTGAGTCGTCTCGATAAATATGTACGCGGAAATAGCCATGGCCTACCTCCTTAGGGAATTGCTGAAGTAGGAATTTCCTTTTTACAATTTTGGGCACTTTAGTCACTTGACACTTGAGCTTCTTGCAAAAGTCGCTTACTCCGTCATTCCGGCGAAAGCCGGAATCCAGAATTGCTCGAAAATCCTGGATTCCGGGTCGCGCTTCGCTTGCCCGGAATGACGACTTCCTCTTGCTTTCCTCTTGCTTTCAAGAGTTTTGCAAGAAGCTCACTTATCTTTTACCTTTTCTTAATCATGATCTTTCAACTTCTGTACTACTAACGTGTAAAATCTTGAAATTCTATTAAGAAAAAATTTGGCTACAAGCTAAATGCTTTCTTTTGGTTGCGGCTACGCTGCACTGTGCCCTCTGTGGCTAATTGACCCGAATATATTTTTTCACATTTTTTCGACAATCAGTGAAACCGCCTCCCCTCCACCCAGGCATAAAGAAGCCATTCCCCGTTTCGCCCGGTATTCTTCCATGGCATAAATCAGGGTGGTGAGGACCCGGGCGCCGCTGGCTCCTATGGGATGGCCCAGGGAAATGGATCCTCCGCGAACATTGCAGCGTTCCAGGTCAATCCGCAATTCTTTAATAACGGCCAGCGTGGAAGAGGCAAAAGCCTCGTTAACTTCATGAAGGTCAATGTCTTCAATTTTTAAACCCGCTTTTTTCAGTACTTTCGGGATGGAGTAGATAGGGGCGACCAGCACATACTTAGGATCGATCCCAGCCGCTCCCTTCGCAACTATGCGCACCATGGACTGGTTTTTCATCTGCCTTGCCCGCGACAACGACATAAGGACCAATGCCGCGGCCCCATCGCTGATCTTGGAAGAATTTCCGGCTGTAACCGAACCATCTTTGCCAAAAGCCGGAGGAAGAGCGGAAAGCGCTTCCAGGGAGGTTTCCCGGGGCGCCTCATCCATCTGGAAAAGCACAGGCGCGCCTTTCTTGGCCGGAATCTCCACCGGAAAGATTTCGGCCCGGAATTTTCCTTCGGCAATCGACTTCAGGGATCGCTGGTATGAGCGGAAGGCATAACGGTCCTGTTCTTCGCGACTGATCCCATATTTACCGGCGCATAGCTCCGCGCTATAACCCATGTGAAAATCATTGTTTAAATCCCAGAGTCCATCGTGGACCAACCCATCGACTACCTTTCCATCGCCCATCCGGTAGCCTGTCCGGGCGCGTTCGAGATAATAGGGGGCCAGATTCATGTTTTCCATTCCTCCGGCCACCACTACATCGGCGTCTCCGGTTTGAATGGCCTGAGCAGCCAACATCACCGCTTTCAAACCTGAACCGCATACTTTATTAACAGTAATCGCTCCGCTTTCGAAGGGGAGTTTCGCCTTAAGGCTGGCCTGGCGGGCGGGGTTCTGTCCTAATCCGGCAGGAAGGACATTTCCCATAATGACTTCATCCACATCTTTATCGGAAATCCCGGCCCGGCGTATCGCCTCGTTGATTACCCAAGCTCCGAGGGTTGTGGCCGGAATATTACTCAAAGCGCCATTAAAAGCGCCAATGGCCGTCCGGACCGCACTGACAATGACCACTTCCTCCATAGCTCCTCCCAACCGAATTATTGGAGTTATTGCATAAGGGAAAATTATGCCCAAAGATTACCTTTCCAATCCTTCTTTGTCAACCGGTTTTCACCGGAAGATACATAGTCCGTTGGACCAAAAGGAAAGACGAATTCAAAATCACCAAAAGGCATCTTGGTGGGGGTATACCACTGATGCGTTTGAGTGATCTGTACCACATTATTCTTGAGCATCTCGATATGTTCTGCAGGAGCGCCCATCGAAGCTCCCCAGAAGCTTTCAAACGTGATGGCCCCTTTCGTCCGATTGGTCACCTCTTCCTGAAAGCTTTTTGCGATGTCCCCTGATGGAGATACACCCGGGGAAGCCATCACCGCCGCCCATTTGAGCTTCACCGGTGTCTGGCCGAAGGCCCCTTCACCATGAATCCAGAAAACTCCCAAGAGTACTTTCAAAAAAATGGAAAATACTGTTCGTTTCATAGTAAATTTCCTCTCAGATTTGATTTTTCAGGCATCCTCTTGGACTTATGGGACCAGAACAGCCTTGATGGTCTTCCAGTCTCGAACCGCCTGGATAGCCTCCGTGGTCTGTTCCAGCTTGAATCGGTCCGTAACGATATCCTTCAGGGAATATTTATCTTTGATCCGGTCGATCAGAGCCACGGCCCTCCCTGTGTGCTTGGGCTCCCAGGAATAAGAGCCCATCACCGTCAGCTCCTTGAAGGTGATCCAGAACGGATGAAAGGTCTCCGAGGGGCCTGCATCCATGAATTGGCCCACGATCACGTACCTCCCTCCATCCCGGGCATACTGAGCGCCTTCGGCAAAAGCCGCAGGCACGCCGCTGCATTCGAAGACGACATCCGCTCCATACTTCGAAAGGCTCTTCTCCTTCACCAGTTGCACGCGATCCTTGGGATCCTTTACTTCCGAGATATCGATGGTGGCATCGGCCCCCCATCTCCGGGCAAGATCGAGGCGCTCTGTCGGTCCACCCACAACGATCACTTTGCCAGCGCCGTTTTCTCGTGCGACGATCAAGCCAAATAACCCCACGGGACCACTCCCCTGAACCACGACCGTATCCCCCACATGGATATCCGCTTTCTCAGAAGCGTGCACCATGGTCGGCGCGGCACAGCCTGAGGCGACCAGAGCCTCAGCGGGAAGGCCATCGGGCAGCTTGAAGAGGGAAGTCCGGGGATAGAGATAACAGTACTCAGCCCACCCTCCGAGGAAGTGGGGAGACTGCTCTGAGGTAATACCGGCTCCATAAGTTTTTCTTTGCAAACACTTGTTGGGAATCCCGGCGACCGTACAGTTGAAGCATTGATAGCAATAAGTCCCGATCGTCGTGGGCCACGTAATCCGATCCCCCTTCTTCAAAGGGATTCCGTTCCAGTCCTTCACCTCTCCACCCAGCTCCACAATCTCTCCCACATTTTCGTGGCCGAGGATGACAGGAAAGTTGAGGATCTTTCCGCCCGTATGGCCTAACCAGGTATGAACGTCGGTCCCGCAGATTCCGGCCATGACCATCTTCACAAGAACGGCCCCCTGTTCAACCTTATCCGGCAACGGATAGTTACGGACTTCAAAAGGCTTATCGAAATCAACCATCACTGCTGCTTTTCCCATTTTCATATTCAGCTCCCCCTTTATATTGCAGAGTCGCGTAGTCGGCAAAACAACACTTAGAAACCGAGTCGCTGAAAATGTACAATCAGGCAGTTTCATCGACAATTTGTTTGTTTGATATTTTTTGATAAGACATTGCTTTCGATGAGATGAAGTATAGGGGTTTGATAAGACATTGCTTTCGATGAGATGAAGTATAGAGGGTCCGATTTTGCTTGTCAATGGAGATATTTTGCGTCGAAAAGCAGGGACTGGCGATGCGGCCGGGAAAAGGAGGTGGGGCAGCGGCTGCCCTTTCCAGGTACTGCAATCTTTGGGGTCATGCAATCTTTGGGGTCAGGCAATCGTAATAAAGTATTTCTTTTTTCCCCTCTTTCTCAAATTAAGTTCCATGGCCTCCACTCTTTGGGCTATACCCCTATCTCGCTGAAGCAGATTCTCAATCTTTCTCACCCCAAAACTTATCGTCATCGGCTCCCGCTTAAAATACCGGCCAATCTCTTTCACCCGTCACTTTTGAATAAATTTAATAATTCACAGTGATCGGCGAAGCCCGGAAGGGAGGGGGATGAAAGAGGGAGCACCGGCGGGAAATAGATTTGAAAATAACCCGTGCTTTTTTTCCGCCAAGAAAAGGCGGGATCGAAGGAAAGCAGGGCATCATGGGCGAAAGCCCCGCCCTTTTTCATGAAAGAAATACCGCCTTGTGTTCCCGAGAGATTCCCCCTGCCGTCCGGGCCGCGTCATGACCACCATTCTGAAATCATGAACGAAAATAAAAAGTGAAGGTGGGCACCCATTAAAAGGCAAGTTTTCGTTTATCCTTGCCAAAATATTTAATTCTGGTAGAATTTTCGGAAAAATCCAACATTTTCAAGGATAGAAAGGTAATGGGTGTGGACAAGGACCTGATCAAAAAAACTGCTCAGGCCATCCGCCACGCTAAAAAAGTGGTGGCCTTAACCGGAGCCGGGATTTCCGTGGAAAGCGGAATTCCTGACTTTCGCGGCCCCGCAGGAATTTGGGAAAAGTTTGACCCCATGGAATACGCCACCATCGAAGCTTTTTCCGCCAATCCTAAAAAAGTTTGGGCCATGCTCAAAGAGATGGGCAGCCTGCTGGAAAAATCCAAACCGAATCCCGCTCATATCTCCCTGGCTAAACTTGAAGAGATGGGCTATCTCCACTCGGTCGTTACCCAAAATATTGATAACCTGCACCAGGCTGCCGGCAGCAAACGAGTAATCGAGTTTCACGGCAGCGGCCAGAGATTGATCTGCATGATTTGCAGCCGCATGTACGAGCGCCAGGAAGTCAAACTGGACACTCTTCCGCCGCGTTGTTCCTGCAACGGCGTGCTGAAGCCTAACATTGTGTTTTTCGGTGAACCGATCCCCTGGGGAGCGCACCTGGAAGCCAGGGAGGAAGCGGGCAACTGCGGACTGATGTTAGTAATCGGAACATCCGCAGTGGTCTCGCCGGCCTGCGATTTGCCGGCAATTGCCAAGAGGGCCGGAGCGACCATCGTGGAAATAAACCTGGAGGAGACCCAGCTTACCCGCTATATTTCCGCCTGGATCCTGAAAGGGTCAGCCAGCCTCATCCTGCACGCCCTCCTTATGGAAGTAGTAGCGATAGAAAAAAGCTGATCAAGAAAAAACTGGCTTTTTATGTATGGCCCTCTTATAATAAATCCTAAAGGCCGTGAGTTATCCAGGCAAAGGGGGAGACCATGGTGGAGATGAAAGTTCAGGGGTTATTTTTTGATTCGGAGACGAATCAATCCATCGTCGTCTTAAAGGATGAAGCAACAGGGAGAACCTTACCCATTTGGGTGGGGCTCTTCGAAGCGAATGCCATCACCATGGGCATCGAACACACCTGGACTCCCCGGCCCATGACCCATGACCTGATAAAAAACATAATTGATGGGATGGACGGAATCGTCCGCAAGATTACCGTGAATGATCTTCGCTCCAACACTTTTTACGCCATCATCTCGCTGGAAGTGGATGGACGGGTGGTGGAAATCGATTCAAGACCGAGTGATGCCATCGCCCTGGCTTTAAGGGCCAAAGCGCCCATCTTTGTCGCCGAAAAAGTGCTGGAATCCGCCGGCCATATGGAACCAAAGACCAAACAGGAAACTTCGGATAAATGGATTGACGACCTCTTCGATAAACTGAAACCCGAAGACTTCAAGTCAGAAATGTGACGGCTTGTTCTGCCCTCCAGCCCCTTAAATAATCGATTTTTTTACTCTTCTCGCCGATATATTCCAAAAAGAAATTTATGGTTTTTACGGAAGCCAACGGAATGTTGAATCCTGCGAAAGGCTGATTTAAAAATGCCTAAAATTAAAAAAGGAAATTCTTATACAATTAAATTAGCTCTTTTTGATCTGGATGGCACCCTGACCAAAGAGCGAAGCGCCTGGGAATACCTCCACAGACGGTTGGGGGTCTGGGAAGGATATGCCGATAAATTTCAGGAAGCATTCTTGCAGGGAGAAATCAATTACGAACGCTTCTGCCAGCTCGACGCTGAAATTTGGAAGGGGATGAAGGTTGCGGACCTGGCGCTGATCCTGAAAGAAATTCCCTTCCATGATGGCCTAGAGGACCTTCTGGAATACCTTCGTTCCCTGGGGATGAATTTGGGAATTATCTCCTCGGGTCTTTCACTTCTGGCGGATTGGGTGGGGAAGAAATATGGTTTCGATTATACTGTCGCCAATGAGCTTCGCGTGGCTGACGGTTGCTTAACAGGAGAAATCAAAATCAACGTCCATTACGACCGTAAAGGAGAATGGGTGGAGGAGGCAAAGCGCCAATTCAACGTCCGTAATGAAGAAGTTCTGGCTGTCGGCGACAGCGCCGGAGACATTGACATGTTCCAGATGTCCGGTCTCTCCATCGCCTTCAACCCTCTTTCCCCGCGAGTGGAATCCCTGGCAACTTTTTCCATCCACAGCGAGGATTTACGCGACCTCATCCCTTCTTTGGCTTTGCATCTCGGGATGCCGAAAACCAGAAAAGATTAAAGAGTAAGTAGGGAGCTGGGAGTTTTAAAGAATGGGAATGGGGAGATTTGAAGGCTATTTTCAATGTAATTCTTACTATCCAGCCAGTAAAGTATTATAGGAGTCGGGATGAGTCGGTCCTGGAGTAGATGGAAAAAAATACTGAACTACCGGAGGGGTCTTATCTGGCAAATGACCATCGTCCTTTCCTGGCTGACGATGATAGGCCTGCTGGTGGAAAGAACCTTTCTCAAGCCCGCAGCAATAAAAATCACCCCGGTCCTGGCCAGGGAGAGGTTGAAAGTCGGGGAAAACTGGTGGGGAATCTACTGGAAAGGGGAAAAGATCGGATATGCCGTAACAGCCCAGGAGCAACAAGCGGAAAAAGTTTCCATGGCAGAAAAGGTTTGGTTGAAGTTAAACGTCCTGGGCATCCCCCAGAATATTGAACAGACTCTAAATTACCATTTGCATCCGGACCTAACTCTAAATTCATTTTCATTTTCTTTGAAGTCCGGGTTGCTCCAATTTCGGCTGGCTGGCCGCATTGAAGACCGGACATCCGGAGCGGGCAAGCAGCTTAGCTTCCAGGTGCATTCGGGAGGAAAAGAACGGACACAGGAAATTTTCTTGAAAGAAGCTCCGTACATCCTGAGCCAGGCCAAGCCCTACTTGCTTTCTCAGGGTTTGGAAGTTGGGAAGAAATACCTTATTCCAGCTTTTGATCCGGCAACCCTCAGCACGGCCATGATGACTGCTGAAGTTTTAGGCGTGGAGCGTTTAAACATCGGCGGAGATGAGAGGGTTTTGTACCGGGTGGGGGAAGAGTTTCGAGGAATCGTGGTCAAATCATGGATAGATGGCCAGGGAGAAATCTGGAAAGAGGAGAGCCCCCTCGGCTTTATGTTAATCCGGGAAAGTAAAGATGCGGCCATGCATAAAAATTGGAACCCGGCCAAGATTGTTGACTTGATCGCCCTCACGGCCATCCCGGTGAATCGCCAGATTGAAGACCCGCGGGAGGCATATTATTTGCGGGCGAAACTTTTATCCTCTGCCCTGGGCGGCCTGAAAATCGAAGGAGACCGTCAAGTCCGCCAGGGAAACGAGGTGGTTGTCCGGAAGGAAAAATTCCCGCCGCCGCCCTCTGAATACAAAACCATTTCACCTGAAGAACTAAAGATGGCTTTGCGTCCAACTCCTTTCATCCAGAGCGACGACCCGGAGATTAAGCGCCAGGCCGCAGCCATTGTAAAAGGGGTTGAGGATCCCGCTGAAAAAGTGCGACGGCTTGCCGCCTGGGTCTACGGGGAACTGGAAAAACGTCCGGTGGTAAGCATCCCCAGCGCGGTCGAAGTCCTTCGCCAGAAGGCCGGAGACTGTAATGAACACGCGGTTTTATTTACGGCCCTGGCCCGGGCCGTGGGGATTCCTGCAGAAATACAGGCCGGCATCATTTATCAAGAAGGAAATTTTTTCTACCATGCCTGGGTCAAAGTTCACCTGGGTTCATGGATTTCCGTAGACCCCCTCCTTAACCAGGTTCCGGCAGACGCCACGCATATCCGCCTGGTTGAGGGCGACCTGGATCAACAGATGGATATCGTTAAAGTCATTGGCCGCCTGAAGGTTGAGATACTGGAGGTGCGGTGATAGAACTTTTTCGGCTTTGCAAGAGCTTTGGGAAGTTCCCGGCAGTCCGGGACGTAACGTTGCATATTCCGCCCGGGGAAGTCTTTGGATTTTTAGGTCCGAACGGCGCGGGCAAGACCACCACCATCCGCATGATGGCTGGCTTGATGAAACCGACTTCCGGGCAGGTGCTCCTTGACGGGAAAGATGTCTTCCGGCAGCCAGAGGAAGCGAAGTCCATTTTAGGATTCATCCCGGACAAGCCGTATCTATACGAGAAACTAACCGGCCGGGAGTTTCTGGAGTTCATTGCTGACCTGCATGCTCTCGATTCCGGCGATAAAAGAGAGAGACGGATTGACGAGCTTTTGAATTTTTATGACCTCCTATCCTGGAGCCAGGAATTGATTGAAAGCTATTCCCATGGAATGCGCCAGCGGTTGGTCATTGCCGCTGCTTTACTGCACCGTCCCAAAGTTCTCATCGTCGATGAGCCGATGGTGGGGTTGGACCCGAAAGGCGCTAAACTGGTGAAGAACCTATTTAAAGATCTGGCCAAATCAGGGGCAGCGATTTTTATGTCCACACATACCCTGGAACTGGCCGAAGAGGTGTGCCAGCGCATAGGAATCATAAACGAAGGCCGAGTGATTGCCCTCGGCACCATGCCGGAGCTGCGGAAACAAGCAAGAACAACCGATGAACGGCTGGAGTCCCTCTTTCTCAAATTGACAGAGGATGGGGGAGTGCGCGAATTTCCGGAAGCCGGGCGTTAATGAATCGCTAAATTAGCCACAAAGGGCACAGAGATCACCGAGTTTCAAAAACGCTAATTAAGGATAAATAAAGAATACGCGTTAAGAGCCTAAAATTAATGATGATGCTAAAAGGCGCCAAAAAGGAATTTCCTATACAATCACGATAGACGAGAATTCCGATGAAAGCATGGATGACCCTGCTTCAGCCCAAAATCACCGCCCTGCAAAACCGCCTGCGCCGCCCCGACAAACGTTCCCTCCTGAAACCATTGATCCTGGCCGGCCTGGCCCTTGGGTTCTGGTTCTTGACGTTTTTTGTTTTTCAGCGGGTTCTGGTTTATTTTCGTAGCGTGGAGCTTTTCGGAGACCTTCTGGCCGCAAGACTCATGTCCATGACCCTTCTCACCTTTTTTTCCGTCCTGCTCTTCAGCAACGTAATCTCTTCCCTTTCCACTTTTTTCCTTGCTGAGGATTTAAACCTGGTCCTTTCTCGCCCGGTCTCCCTTGATAGTCTCTATTATGCTCGACTGACGGAAACCATGTTCCACAGCTCCTGGATGGTAATTCTTTTCGGGCTGCCGGTATTTTTTGCCTATGCCTGGGTGTATAGTTCTTCCCTCGATTACTACCTGGTTTTCATCGGCGCTTTCATTCCCTTTTTAATCATTCCGGCAGCCTTAGGGACATTGTTATCCGTGGCCTTAGTGAATAATTTCCCGGCTCGCCGGACCAAAGAAGTCCTCTTCCTTCTTTCCATTTTTTTAGTCATTGCTCTGTATTTTCTTTTGCGGTTCTTGCAGCCGGAACGTTTGGTCAACCCCGATTCCTTCGCTCACCTGGTAGAATATTTCACTGCCCTGAACACCCCATCCTGGCCCCTCCTCCCCAGTTTCTGGGTCTCCGAGGCGCTGCTCCCTTATTATTTAGGAGAACGAGCTGACAGCATATTTTATTTAGGACTGCTCTGGTCCACAGCCGGGGCAACAGTTGTTTTGGGAAACTGGGCTTCCCGGGCCCTGTTTTTCAGTGGATGGAGCAAATCCCAGGAAGCCCGCAAAACCCGTTTCACCCAAAAGCCCCTGATCAATCGAGTCTTGCGCAGTATGAGCCGCCCGTTGAATTCCCGGATAAGAGCTCTTACGATTAAGGACTTTAAGAGTTTTTTCCGGGATACTACCCAGTGGTCTCAACTTATCCTGCTCACAGCCCTGGTAGTGGTTTACCTTTACAACTTTAGCGTCCTTCCCCTGGATAAATCCCCCATGCCCACTTTTTTTCTTACAAACTTGATCTCTTTCCTCAACATGGGCCTGGCCGGGTTTGTCTTATCGGCAATAGCTGGCCGATTCGTCTTTCCGGCCGTGAGCCAGGAAGGATATTCCTTCTGGATCATCCGCGCTTCGCCGGTATCCATGCAAAGCTTTCTCTGGAGTAAATTCTGGTCAAACCTCGTCCCTCTGCTAATTTTTGCCGAAGTTTTGATTTATCTGTCTAACCGTTTTCTCCAGGTCACCCCCTTCATGATGGTCCTTTCTGCGGTGACCATCTTCTTTATGACCTTTGGGATAGTCGGCCTGGGAGTGGGGCTGGGGGCGATTTATCCCCGCTTCCGGGTGGAAAACGCCGCGCAAATAGTCTCAGGATTCGGGGGGATTTTTTACATGATTTTAAGTATGATTTTTATAGGGGCGGTAGTCGTTTTGGAAGCCTGGCCGGTCTATACGATATTCATGGCCGCATTTCATCAGCGGGACCTTGCGCTATCGGATTGGGCTGGCATCGCCCTCTCTTTTACGGGTGTGGCTGTATTGATGGGCGCGGCCGTGATCATCCCCATGCGCCTGGGCCTAAAAAAAATTGCCGAGATGGACTTCTGAGTGCACATTCCAGAATGCGGAATGGGGAATGGGGATTGCGGAATAAATAGCTCGCAGTAAAAATATTTTGGGACGCAGATTGACGCAGATAAACGCGGATATAACTTCTTTTAAATGATTTAAAAATATTTATATATTGAACTGTTGAATCGCTTTTTAATATAGTATTTTTGCAATCCTGGAAATCTGCGTTTATCTGTGTCCCACACAAAAAATGATTTATTCTTGTTCCCATTGTCACACGCAAAATTTTGCCACAAAGGCGCGTTTGTGTTTGATTAAGAAAAAACCACTGAAGTGCTGGAAGTGTGGGAAGAAGATTGAAAAATTTAGCAGAAAAAAGAGACCTAAGAAAAACTTTCCCGGTCTCAAAATTCCTTGAAGAATACCAAACGGCTTTCGACCACTCTGCCCAAGAAATTGAAAAAACCAGGGTCCTATTCCAGAGATATTCTCAAAAAAGAAGGGATAGTTAGCCTTGATTTTAAGGTTTTGACCTTGTAAATAGTTTTTGCTATGATGCGGTAAATTCCGGATTTTCCTTACAACCATAAAGAATCAACGTCTTCCAAAATGAGCGTGATGAATGGGCCAGATTGAAAGACAACAGATGGTTCTGAATATCCTTCGGAACTTGCGGGATCTGGGCGGCCTTAAAAAGCTTTTCTGGGAGGAACTGAACTACGAGCGCGAAAACAAGCCGCTCAGCATGCGCGGCTGGCCGGATTCCGCCCGCAAGGCGCTGGTCGATGATCCCATCCTGTTCGCGAGCGGCGGCGAGGATAGTGCGTTTCATATGGTGTATTGCCGCCTGGCCTCCGCCAGCCTTCAGAGGAACCTTGAGCGGCCCATCGTCAACCAGTTGATCCGCGAACATCCTTACTGCCTGTTCGTTTTTTCCGACAAGGCGCAATCCGCCTGGCATTTTCTGAACATCAAGTATGACGAGAAGGCAGAGAAGCGGCGACTTTTCCGCCGGATTACCGTGCGAGCCGACAGCGGTTTGCGCACGGCCGCCGAGCGGCTGCAGATGATGGATCTCGCGTTGATGGGGAAAGACCTGTTCGGCATCCCCGCGCTGGAGATTCAAAAACGCCACGATGACGCCTTTGATGTCGAGTCGGTCACCAAAGCGTTCTACAAGGAGCTCGCCAACTGGTATTTCTGGGCGCTGAAGCATGTTCGTTTCCCCAAGGACGCACCCAAGGAGGCTGACGGGCACGACCATATCGGCGTGATCCGCATGATCACGCGGTTGATTTTTTGCTGGTTCGTGAAGGAAAAAGGCCTGATTCCGGAGGTGCTGTTTGATGAGCGACGCCTGGCTGGACTGCTCGATGGGTTCGCGACAGACAAGGATGCCGGGAAGGACTCCGTCTTCTACAAGGCGATCCTGCAGAATCTGTTCTTCGCCACGTTGAACACGGAAATGGACAAGCGCGGCTGGGCGCGGGACGAGCAGAACTTTATGGCGCACAGTCTTTACCGCCATCGCGATTTTTTTAAGAAGCCCGGCGATGCGCTGGCGCTGTTCAAGAACATCCCATTCCTCAATGGCGGCCTGTTCGAGTGCCTGGATAAGGATCTGGGCGAAAACGCCAGGCCCCGTTATGTGCGCATTGACGGATTCTCCCGACGGCCGGACAGCCAGCCGGTTGTGCCGGATTTCCTGTTCTTTGGACCTGAGCGCGAAGAAGACCTCAGCGCGGATTATGGCGACAGGAAGTTCAGAAAGGTCCGGGTGCGCGGGCTGATCCATACTCTCCAACAGTACCATTTCACGATTGAGGAAAACACGCCCTTCGAGCAGGAAGTCGCCCTCGATCCGGAGCTTTCCGGCAAGGTGTTCGAAAACCTGCTTGCCGCCTATAATCCTGAAACCGGCGCCACCGCCAGAAAACAGACCGGCTCGTTCTACACCCCGCGCGAGATCGTGGAGTACATGGTGGACGAAGCGTTGGTGGCATTTTTGGGCACGGCTCTGAAAGGTTTTGATGCTTCCCGGCGACCTCGGGTCACCGGAAGCGAAATTTCGGCCCCGGTGACGCATGGTCACCGGGAGCGGAGGTGACTAGCGCCCCGACGACGAGATCACCAGGAGCCCATGAGGCCAACGCCCAGCCGACGAGATCACCGGGAACGAATGAGACCGGCGTCCCGGCGATCTTGCGTCGCCGGACACAAAAATTCGGCCCTGGCGGCACAAGGTCGCCGCAAGCCCTATACACCGGCCACAACCTCAAACCGGCTTTCCTGCTCCACTACGACTGGACCGGCTGGCCGACCGCCGGCGCGACGTTGCCCCCGCAGAGCGCCGCCGTTGCGCGCGAAACCGCGTCCTTGTGGGAAAAAGACGGCCTGAGCCTGCTTCAACCCCACGCCACGGCTGAAAAGGTGCAGATTCTTTTCAGCGTCACCCCGCAGGTGAGCCCGACGTTCTTCTGCATGCGCGTAAAAGGGCGCCTGCAGCACGCGCTGCGCAAGCACGGCACGCCGGTGGATTTCAGCCGCAAAGTATCCTTCCGCAGTCTCGGCGAGAACACCTCCGACGTGGTCCAGAGGTATATTCGCGGCCAGATCGGGAAAGGGGACTTCGCCGACCCGCGTTTTCGAGAGACCATGCGCAGCTTCACGGTTGTCGCCGACGATGTGCGGCTGGCTGAACCGTCGGAATCTAACAGCGGGCGGTATTGGTACGACCTCCATCTCGTGTTAGTGACGGCGGATCGGTTCAGGATTAGCGCCCGCGAGCAGCTCGGACGGATGTGCGACGCGGCTTTGGACGTGGCGGCGGAGGGCGGCCACCGGATCGCAGCCTTGTCGGTGATGCCGGACCATGTCCATATGGCGTTGCGCGGGAATATCGCGCGGTCGCCGGAAGAGATTGCATTGACGTTTCAGAATGGGCTGGCGAGGGCCGCGGGGTGCCGGGTGTGGCAGGATAGGTTTTACGTGGGAACGTTCAGTGAGTATGATTTGGACGTCATTCGGCGCATTGGCAGGCGGTCGTAATCTCCTGCCGGGCAAGCCGGCAGGAGGATATGGCGATGGGCAAGCGGCAGGTTTGGATGGGAAAGAGCCGTGTTGCAACTGTACGGGTTAATGGGGGATGCGGTTGCGCAACTTCTTAGAAATATGTTGAATTTATTAACCTAAGATTCCATAATTCTGTTTGGGGAAAATAATTATGGTTGATATCAAAAAACAGATCTCCTGTTGGAAGGAAAACGCCGAAGAAGATTGGGCGGTAGCTCAGCAGCTTCTTGAAAGCGGTCGAACCCGCCACGGTTTGTTTTTCGCTCATCTGGCCCTGGAAAAGATGCTCAAGGCACTTGTTTGCAAAAATACGGGTGATTTGGCGCCTCGCATCCACAATCTGAATCGCCTGATTGATTTGGCGGGTGTTGTTTCGAGTTTGGTGCAGACTGACATACTGGCTGAAATGAATGCATTCCATATTGAAGGACGCTACCCCGAAATGTTGACGAAGCCGCCAACGAGCGAGGAAGCAGCCCGGTATATGAAACGGGCAGAGGAGGTGTTCCGGTGGTTGACAAATCTGTTGTGAAAGGCGTCAGAGACTACCTCCGGGCCTTGCAGGATCAGGGACTGATCATCAACTTCGGGGTGGTTTTCGGATCACAGGTCAGAGGTATACCGGGTTCATGGAGCGATATCGATTTATTGGTTGTTTCTCCCCGGTTCGATGACATGCGGGATCGCGCAGATATTGACCTTCTTTGGCGTGTTGCGGCGAGGACGGATAATCGCATCGAACCGATCCCCTGTGGAGAGCGGCAATGGCGCGAGGATGAATCCAGCGCAATCATTGAGATCGCCCGGCGTGAGGGACAGCCGATCACCATTACAGAAGACGCATAACCCATGCCCGCCCATGACATCATCGACAATCGAACAGAGAAACTGGTTGACCACCTCGGCCAGATGCTCGGATCCAGCGAACGGGCACGGTTTGCCGTTGGCTACCTTTTCCTATCCGGGTTAACGAGTGTCGCCAAACGTCTCTTGAACCTTAAAGAACTCCGGCTCCTCATTGGAAACACGACCAACCGCGAGACGGTTGAAATGCTGGCGGAAGGCTATCGCCGCCTTGATCTCGCGGCGGAAGAGGTCGAGCGACAGGCTTACCCCAAGCGCACGGAGGCCGGGAAGATGGCCCAGGAGACAGCCGGGAATCTGCGGAACTCAGTCGAGTTGATGGACCAGACGGACGAAGCGGAAGCGTTGATTGCCGGACTGATTCAGATGATCCAGGACAAGCGCCTGAAGGTCCGCGTTTATACGAAAGGACGACTCCACGCGAAAGCATACATTTGCGATTACGGTAAAGTGTTTGATCTGGTTGGCAAAGAGATTGAACGCCACGAAAAGGGTATTGCGGTTGTGGGATCTTCCAACTTGACCCTGGCTGGGTTGACTCACAACACCGAGTTGAATGTGATCGTTCAGGGGAACCAGAACCACCAGGAGCTTGTTCGCTGGTTCGATGATCTTTGGAAGGAAGCACAGGAATTCGACGAAACGCTGATGGTGGAACTCAAGGAATCCTGGGCGGCGGCGCGGGTGAGACCGTACGACATCTACATGAAGACGCTCTTTGCCCTCGTAAAAGATCGGCTGGAGGGCGAGGAAGAACAAGAACTCCTTTGGGATGACGAGATATTCCGCAAACTGGCGAATTTCCAAAAGGTCGCCGTCCGGCAGTCGATTCAGATGATCCGGGATTTCGGCGGCGGGTTTGTTGCGGACGTAGTCGGCCTTGGCAAGAGCTACATCGGCGCGGCCATCGTGAAGCATTTTGAGCGTACGGACCACTCACGCCCCGTGGTCATTTGTCCCGCCCCGCTCAAGGAAATGTGGGAACGGTACAATGAGGTTTACCAACTCAACGCCCGAGTCCTTTCCATGGGGTACCTCCGGGAAGACGATAACGACGGCGTGACCAAGCTTCTGAAGGATTTCCACTACAAAGACCGTGATTTTGTACTGGTGGACGAAAGCCACAACTTTAGGCATCCCGACACCCAGCGCTATAAGGTAGTTCAAACTTTCCTTTCAACCGGCCGCCGTTGCTGTTTCCTGACCGCCACGCCCCGAAACAAAAGCGCGTGGGACGTTTATCACCAGATCAAGCTTTTCCATCAGGACGACCGGACGGACCTGCCCATTGATCCGCCGAATTTGAAAGAGTTCTTCAAACTGATTGAGCGCGGGGAAAAGAAACTGCCCGACTTGCTGGCCAATATCCTTATCCGGCGCACGCGCAACCATATCTTGCGTTGGTATGGTTTCGACGCGGAGACGCACGAGCCGGTTGACCCCTGCCGTTTTCAGGAATACTTGGACGGTAAACGGAAAGCCTATGTGCTCGTTGGCGGGAAGCACCAGTTCTTCTTGCAGCGGAACCTTCAAACCATTGCCTACAGCATCGAAGACACCTACCAGGGACTTTACCAGCAGTTGCGCGGCTTTCTTGGCAAGTCCCGGAAGGGCAAACCGGCCAAAGCTACGGCAGGGGAACTGACCTACGCGCGCTATGGCCTGTGGCACTACGTACACGCTGATAAACAGAAGAAAGAACCGTACATCAGCCTGCACCGGGCCGGGGCCAATCTGCGCGGCCTGATGCGGGTTCTCTTGTTCAAGCGGTTTGAGTCGAGTGTTTACGCCTTTCAGGAGACCATCCGCCGGTTGCTCAATATTCACGAATCATTTCTCAAATCCATTGACGAGGGTTTTATCCCGGCGGGCGAGGAAGCGCAGTACATCCTCTATGGAAGCGATACGCTCGAAGAGGCCGACTTCATGGACGCCTTGCGTGCGGTATCGCAACGCTACGATGCAAAAGACTTCGACACGGATACCCTGCGCCAACACATCGCGCACGACATCGAGCTTTTGAAGACCGTCCAGAAACTGGTTGCACCCATCACCCCCGAAAAAGACGCCAAACTCCAAACGCTCAAAACGCGCCTAACCGACAAGCCTTTGAAGGGTACGAAACGGTTGATCTTCACGCAGTACGCCGACACGGCGAAGTATCTCTATGCCAATCTGAACCCCGGCGACCGCTTCCCCGACATGGAGGTCATCTACAGCGGGGACAAGAGCAAAGCGCGCGTGGTCGGACGGTTCGCACCGAAAGCCAACCCGGAGTATCGCTTTGCCAAAGGCGAAGCGGAGCTCATGACCGTCGTCGCCACCGACGTTCTGGCCGAAGGTCTTAACCTCCAGGACTGCGACAACATCATCAATTACGATCTGCACTGGAACCCGGTGCGGCTGATTCAACGCTTCGGGCGCATAGACCGTATCGGATCGGAACATGAGGTTATCTTTGCTTTTAACTTCTTGCCGGAAGTGGGAATCGAGAAGAATCTGAAGCTGTACGATAAGTTGCACAACCGGATTCAAGAGATTCACGACACCATTGGGGAAGACTCCAACATCCTTGACGAGACCGAACGGCTGAACCCCGAGGCGATGTATGCCATTTACGAAACACAGGGAGGCGGCCCGGTGCAGTTGGAGCTCTGGGGTAAACCGGAAGACGAATTTCTGGACCTGAACGAAGCCGAAGAAATTTTACGACAGTTGCGGAAAGAAGACCCTGCGGAGTTTGAACGTATTGCCACTCTGCGCGATGGCATCCGAACGGCGCGACCTTCTCTGCAAAAAGGCTTTTTTGTTTTCTGCCAGGCTGGCCGCTTTCAGCAGCTCTTCCTGCTCGATGATAAAGGCGCTGTTGTTTCCCGCGATGTTCCGAGGGTTGTCGGTACAGTCAAATGCGCTCCCGATGCAAAGGCCGCCGACCTGCCGGACGGGTACAACAAGGCGGTCATGGCCGTTCAACGGACATTTGCCGAGGAAGTCAAACACCGGGAAGCCGAGCGCAAGCATACCTTCAATCTAACGCACGGTCAACTCTATGCTCTTCGTGAACTCAGGATCCTTTTTGAAGCCACGATAGAAGAAGAGATCAAGGCTAACGTTAACATTCTGGAAAAGGCTTTCAGAGGCGCTTTGACCGGAGCGGTCAAGCGCGAGTTGAACCATTTGCGGCGGAATGCCATCGCTGGCGAGGCACTCTACAAAAATCTGATCCGAATCTACGACCAGCACAATCTGAAAGACGTGACGTCCCGGCGAAGCCTGGAATTCGAGGACAGGTCTATTCCCCGTATCGTCTGTAGCGAAGCATTTGTCTGAATACAGCTGCTTTTTAATCAGTTTAAGGTTGGGCTTAGGGAATTAGGTATTCATAAAAATGGCCATAAAACAGAAAGCGTGGATGTGGAGGACGCGGCTTAATTGATGGAGAAAGTGTTTTCAAATTGCCTTTCCGGAAATAGTTTGGTATAAAGCAAAATATGGAGGAGACGAGGTTTTTGTATTTAAAGGTCGGTGATTGGGTTGTGCACCACCGCTACCCTGAGTGGGGTTCGGGTCTTGTAGTAGAGGAGAAGAACTCTCTCGTTCAAGGGGGATTATCCTATGTAAAAGTAATGTTTAGAGACGGCCAGACGCGCATCTTTGACAACAATTTCAAAAATGCCACCTGCTGCTACCATGCCGGAATCCGCCGCCGCTAAACCGTTCCACAATTTACTTATCCATTAAAAAAGTCGTTCGCCGCAGAGCGTATTAAAAAAATCAAAATCCCAAAATATAATTTTGCGGTGAAGTAATTACGATGATCTCGTAAAAAGTCGCGAAAGGGTCATTGCGAGCGCCAGCGAAGCAATCTCGTTTTTATAGGCGCCCGAAAAGAGAAGATTGCTTCGTCGTCCTGCCAATGCGGAACTCCTCGCAATGACAGGAATAGGACTTTTTACGAATCCATCAATTACGGTTTGATAATCAATTCCTCTTCTTTCCTTTTTTTCTCCTCCTCTTCTTCCTTCATCAGATCGTTTAAGCTTCTTTTTACGAGTTCGAGAAGAAAAGGATTAGGAGAGAGAAGCCTGCTTTCTTCGCGCAACGCCAATGCAGCGGCCAGGCTCATCCGCGCTTCATTTTCCTGCCCTGCTTTCCAGAGATAATAAGCCATCTCCTCCAGCCTGCGCCGGTAAATCATCCGTTTCGATTCGTCGAAGATCTCATGAACTGCCTGGCGGTATATGTCCAAAAGCCGGCCCTCCTTCTGATAAGGGGTAAGAACTAATCTGGAGGCATTAGCCTCCTTAAAATGGTCGAGGTATTTTTGACACTCCTCCTTCTTGAGAAACCAGTCCTCAAAAAAGGGCGTCTGGAAAAGGGAAACCGATTGATCCAAAAGGTCCGGGCGCGATTTTATCTCTTCTTCTATTAAATGCTTATAAATAAAGGGCCTAAGTGGGAATGGAGGAGATGAACCCATCAAAGGGCGCAATTTTAAAAAATCAGCCGGAGGAGTCTTCCCTATTTTTTGCCCGAGCTCGTAAGACTCGGCAATCAAGCGAAGACAATAATCCGGGCCAGCTTCTACGAGCTTAAAAGAATATTCCTGTTGAAATGCGCTCAGGTATTCATCGGCATTCTTGCGAGATGTTTCTATCGCGTTAAAATCAATAATCCCGTCCATATCGCTGATCAGGGTGTTAAATAAAGCGACCCCCTGGGGAATTTGGGGCTTGAACAGCATAATGAATCTATTTCCGAAAGGGTCGATCGGGCTTAAAAATCCTTCTGAGGGGGCAAGCCGCGTAGGGTGAAAGACCGCTTGAGACCGGTCGCTAATCTCCTTAACAGATATGCCCATGCTCTGCAGGCGAAAAATGGATTTACGGATCGTTTTGAACAGGGCCTTGGAAGGGTTTGCCGCAGCCATCCGCTTAAGAATATCAGCCGCGTGCGGAGATCTCCATTGTCCCAGGCTGGCGGCCAAAGCGAGATCAAGTCCTTCTTCTTTACCGCAAAGCGCTTCCAGCAGCAGGGGAAGCTGCTCGTTATTTTTCTTAATAAAGGAGAGAAAAAAAATTTCTTGCTGATTAGAAGAAAGAGACCGAAGCTTTTGCAACAGCGGATCGGCATCTTTTATCCATAATTCGGCGTTGTCTTCTGTTTCTTGAAGGAGGGTTTCAGCCTGGGGGAAAAGCGGATCCATTTTTTTCTTTACAGCCTTATTTTTCTTGTTCATTTTTCCCTCTTAATAAATCTTTTACCGCAGAGCACGCAGAGACCGCAGAGGATAATAGCGTGAACGGCTTAAATTAATTTGGACACAGATTTTCGCAGATAACCTCAGATAATTATTTTTTTTGTTTGTCCTAATAACCTGTGTTCATCCGTGTCCAATAAGGAAATTCCTATAAAATCAAATTATCAAAAGCTAAAAATAGAGATATTTTTCCTTTTCCTTTTTCAGTTTTTACATGATTCCCATCTCTGCGGTCTCTGCGATCTCAGCGGTGAAAAATTCCAAGGTTCTATCCCGCCGGCTTAAGGTCGATGATTTTTAATTGCAGAGTCTTCTTACCCTGAAAAAAGCCGACCTGGGGTGAAAAGGCCATCTGCATGTGCTCGCCAGCCATAGGGTGCCAGGAGGCCATCTGGAAGCCGATGGCGCTGCGGGTCCCCCGGCCTTCTTTAAGGCGCAGGCGCATGTGGTTTTTCCCGACCAGCTGCGAATCCAGAACCGTTAGATCTGCTACGGCCAGGACAGGTTCCGGGTTTCCTATCCCAAAAGGGGAAAGGGAGTCGAGCTCAGAGAGAAATGATTCGTTCATCTGATCCAACTTGGTAAAGGTGTCAATGGAGAGGCGGGGAATGAAATCCTCCTCTGTTAGCAGTGAATGGACGACTTCTTCAAAGGCTTTGGAAAAATCAGGAATGCACTCCGGTCGGATGACAAGGCCGGCGGCCTGCGCGTGCCCCCCAAATCTTTCCACCAAGTTTTGGCAGGCTTTCAGCCCCTGGTAGAGCGGGAAAGGGCCGATGGAGCGGCCTGATCCTTTTCCCAGGTTTTCTTTCAGGGCAATCAATATGGTTGGGCGGTAATATTCCTCGGCCAAGCGCGAAGCCACAATACCAATGACACCGGGGTGCCAATCCAGGGAAGCAAGGACGAGGGATTTCGTCGTCGATATCCCGGAGGGCGACTCAATCATTTTCCTGGCGTCTATAAGTATTTTTTCTTCGAGCCTCTGACGCAGGGAATTCAAATGGTCCAGATGGGCGGCGATAAGGCGGGTTTCTCTTTCATCATCCGCTGTGAGCAAGCGGACTGCCTGGCCAGCGTCCTCCATACGCCCGGCAGCGTTAATCCGGGGGGACAAACGAAAATTAATTCCGGTGGTATCGAGGGGCATCTCGCCCATTTTCGAAATTTCTTTCAAAGCGGAAATTCCCGGACGGGTAGAACGAGCCAATTGTATAAGACCAAATTGAACCAGGATGCGGTTGACTCCAATTAGCGGCACTACGTCAGCTACCGTCCCCAGGGCCACCAGGTCCAGATATTCTTTCAGGTTGGGAACTGTGAGCCCTTGCCAGGTTCCGTTCTGCCGGAGACGGCTGCGCAGGGCGATGACCAGGTTGAAGGCCACTCCCACCCCGGCCAATTCCTTGAAGGGATAGGGGCAATCCTTTTGCTTCGGGTTTAGGATAGCCAGAGCAGGGGGGAGGGTTTCAGGAATTTCGTGATGGTCGCTAACAATGACATCCATTCCGCGCCCAACTGCCCAGCGGACCTCTTCGGGATTACTGATCCCGCAATCCGCCGTAATCAGCAGTTTCGCGCCCTCGGCTTGGATTTTTTTAACCGCCTCGATGTTTAATCCATATCCTTCCTGCAACCGGTGGGGAATGTAAAAGTCAACACTGGCGCCCAGGCTTTTCAGAAAAAGCAGCAGCACGGCTGTGGCTGTTGCGCCATCCACGTCATAATCCCCGAAGATGGTGATTTTTTCTTGATGGCGGACGGCTTTCTCAATGCGGGCTACTGCCTGGTCTATGTTTTTCATGGTGAAAGGATCTGGAAGGTCAGAAAGGGCAGGGGAGAGAAAACGTTTTGCCTGATCCAGATTAGATATCCCGCGGTTGGATAAAATCTGGGCCGTAAGGGGTGAGATTCCCAACTCTTTAAGAGATGAGTCGTCAAAACCATCGAAAGAACAGACTTCCCACCTTTTCTTAACCCGATTGTTCAAACAGCATTTCTCCGCGGTATTTTCTTCGTTCAACTGCAACGGAATGTTACAAACAAAATAACGGAACGGACCCTTTTCTGTCAATTTAATATTGATGGCTTCGTAAAAAGTCCAACCACATGTCCTTGCGAGGAGCGTAGCGACGAAGCAATCCCATGAAATCAAGCACTTACGAAATACGAGATTGCTTCGCTCCGCTCGCAATGACCACTTTTGGGACTTTTTACGAGATCATCAATATTTGTGATTGTCATTTTTTTAAAAAAATGGTATGAAATAACAAAATTAAATTGCCGGCCCGATCAGCCAGCATTCAGAAAGACTGGGACGGGCGACAAGATGGGGGCGTGGATATGAAAAATTGTTTCGCCTCGACAGTGGTTTTAATATCCTTTGTGTTCCTCATGGGCATGGGAGAACTGGGCGGCACTGCCCCGGTTGATAAGATCCCTGAGCCGAAAAAAAATTTTACCGTGGTAGTGATTGACCGCCAGGGGGTCAAGACCTCTCTTTCCCAATTCAGCCACGATGGCCATGTTATTATAACGGGAAAACGAGGAAGCGCAAACGTAACAATTCCTTTCGAAAATATTTCCCAGGTTCAATTTCAGGGACTGGAAGGAAATGAGATACTGGCCGTAATTTCAATGCGTGAACCTAAAAATTTCGAAATTAAAATAGGGCAGAAGTCGAAGTTTTACGGCAAAGCAGAGTTCGGAACTTTCCAGATCGAGGCCCGGGACCTGAAATCAATAAATTTCCACCCGTAAAGCCGAGTCGGCAGATTCCCAGGAAAGTTTTTCTGGAACGCAAGAAGGGGAGGGGTTTATTTTCGGGTAACAATTTAGCGCGTTGAAAGGGCTAAACTGATGAATTCGTAAAAAGCCACTTTCCCCGTCATTCCGGCGAAAGCCGGAATCAAGTTAACCCCCCTCACCCTTCCCCTCTCCCCCGCAAACGGTGGAGAGGGCGGGGTGAGGGGGAAGGATAAAAAAGCAAATTCCTATACAATCAAGTTATTAACACCCCCACCCTAACCCTCCCCCATCCAGGGGGAGGGAATTTTGGATCCCCCAGTATCTCCTTTCCCCTGGCGGGAGGGGGTTGGGGGGATGGGGATAGAAAAGCAAATTCCTATACAATCAAGTTATTTTAAGGATTTATCAAACCTATGGACTCCGGTTTTCACTGGAGTGACGACTTTTTAAGAGACCATCAAACGGTTATTTTTTATAGGTGAGGAGGAGAGACGGTCAATGGCCGGGAAAAAAATATCGCGGAAAAAACTACTGAAAGAGCCGGACGAATTTATTTCAACTACCGGAAAAGTCATTCAATACCTGCGCCATCATCGGCGCCAGGTTACGTTATATGGTTTGATTTCCCTTGCCGTAATTGCTGCCGTATTGGGCGGTTATACCTACCTTCTCTGGCAGGAAGGGAAAGCCCAGGCAGTCCAGCAGCAGGCTTTCCAGTTATACCAGGAAGCTTTCGTTAAAGCTGCAAACCCTGAAGAGGAGAAGGAAAGTTACCGCCAAGCCCTGGAAAAATTCCGCGAATCCCTTGCGGTTTACGGCCGGGGCAATGTTTCCCAGGTGTCCCAGGTTTACATCGGCCATTGCCAGTATGCTCTGAAAGAATACGATCAGGCTATCGCAACTTATTCTCTATGTCTGGAGGGTCCTTTTGGGGCCATGGCCCTCGATGGGCTGGGACATTGCTATGAAGCCAAGGGGGATTGGGCCAAAGCTCTGGAAAATTTTCAAAAGAACATGGAAGGACTTCGCAGCCCTTATCAAGCGGAGGCGATACTTGGCGCGGCCCGTTGTTACGAAGCGCTGAATCAAAAAGAGAAAGCTCTGGAAGTTTATCAAAAAGCTTTGGCTAATAATCCAAAGTCATTGATGACGGAATTCATCCAGAGAAAAGTAAGTGAGCTCAAGGGGTAAAGGAATGAACGAAAAACGCATCTTATTGTCAGGAAATGAAGCAGTTGCCCGCGGGGCGTACGAAAGCGGCGTGAAAGTAGCCGCCGCCTATCCAGGCACACCCAGCACCGAGATACTGGAAAACATAAGGGCTTACAAAGGAATATATGGCGAGTGGTCCCCGAATGAGAAAGTAGCCCTGGAAATGGGAATGGGAGCGGCCTTCGCAGGAGCTCGGGCCCTGGTGGCCATGAAACACGTGGGGGTCAACGTGGCCGCAGATCCGCTTTTCACCATGTCCTACACCGGTTTGCGCGGAGGACTGGTTCTGGTAACGGCCGACGACCCGGAGATGCACAGCTCCCAGAACGAGCAAGACAGCCGGAATTATGCCAAATTCGCCAAAGTTCCCATGCTGGAGCCCAGCGACAGCCAGGAGGCCAAAGATTTTACCGGACTGGCTTTAGAGCTTTCCGAAAGGTTCGACACACCCGTGATGTTGCGGTCCACCACGCGGATTTCCCATTCGAAGTCCATTGTTCTCCTGAAAGAGCCTGCGGAACAAACTGCGGAGCCCAAGCTGGTAAAAGACCCTCTGAAATTCGTTATGCTGCCGGGCAATGCCCGCAAACGCCACCCGGTGGTGGAAAAGCGTATGGAAGACCTTTCCCGCTTTGCCGAAACCTTTCCGGAAAACCGCATCGAATGGGGAGAGAATAAAATAGGAATCATCACCAGCGGTATTTCTTACCAGTACGCCAAAGAAGTCAAGCCCGAGGCCTCTTATTTGAAATTAGGGATGGTCTATCCTCTGCCCCAGGAATTAATCCGCTCTTTCGCCTCCCGCGTGGAAAAACTCTTCGTTGTGGAGGACCTTGATCCCTTTATCGAAGAGCAGGTGCGGGCCATGGGAATTGCCATTACCGGAAAAGCAGCCTTTCCTCTTTGCGGAGAACTTACCCCTGCCCTGGTGGCCAAAGGTTTAAAAGGTTTTTCGCCCCTGCCGGTGGATGAAATTTCCCGGAATTTACCCGCGCGCCCCCCGATCATGTGCCCGGGATGTCCTCACCGGGGGATTTTCTCCATTCTTAGCAAAATGAAGTTGTACGTTACAGGGGACATTGGATGCTATACCCTGGGATTCCTTCCCCCCCTCAGCGCTATCGATACCTGTGTCTGCATGGGCGCCTCAATTGGAAATGCCCTGGGTCTGGACAAAGCCCTGGGGAAAGAAGCCCTGGGGAAAGTGGTGGCCGTAATCGGAGATTCAACCTTCCTTCACTCCGGAATCACCGGACTGCTGGACATGGCCTACAACAAAGGGGCAGTAACCCTTATCATATTGGACAACCACACTACCGCCATGACTGGAAGGCAGGACCACCCGGGAACAGGGTTTACCCTGCGGGGCGAGGAAGCTTTTAAGGTGGACCTGGTCAAGCTGGCCAAGGCCCTGGGGGTAAAACATGTGAAGGTTGTCAATCCTTATCAATTGGCAGCAACCGAGCGAGTTATCAAAAGAGAAGTAAAACGGCCGGAGCCGTCCGTGATTATTTCCCAGGCTCCCTGTGTTCTCTCGCGGAGGGAGAGAGTAGTTACGGGAAAGCCATTTTTTATAAATTCCGAATTGTGCACAGGATGCCGGGCCTGTCTGCGCTTGGGTTGTCCGGCAATCATGTGGGTGAAAGAAAACGAAAATGAAGACGGGGGGAAGAAAAGAAAAGGGAGAGCCCTGATCGATCATTTCCTCTGCAACGGCTGCACACTCTGCGAACAGGTTTGTAAATTCTCGGCGATAAAGGAAACCAATGGACAATAAGATTACAAATATTTTGATAGTAGGAGTTGGCGGCCAGGGGATCATTATGGTTTCAGAGATCATGGCCGATGTTTTTTTGGAGGCGGGTTTTGACGTGAAGAAGAGCGAAGTGCACGGCATGGCCCAGAGAGGGGGAAGCGTCTCCACCCACGTGCGCTTCGGCCCGAAGGTTTTTTCACCTTTGATAAAAGAAGGGGAAGTGGATATTTTTATGGCCTTTGAGGAGCTGGAGGCTCTTCGCTACCTGCATTACCTGGGCCCGAAACCCACCATCCTTTTAAACCGACAGCGTCTTAATCCCCCTGCGGTTTCCCTGGGGAATGAAGCCTACCCGGAGGGCGCTGCCGAAATCCTTTCCCGGAGAGCGGAAAAATTCAAAGGTATACCGGCCAGGGATCTGGCTTTGCAGGTCGGAGATGTTCGGGCCGTGAATATTGTCTTACTGGGAGCTTTGCAGCCCTTCCTGCCTATATCCGAAAAAATCTGGACGGAAAACATCCTTAGCCGGTTTCCTGCTCAAGCCCAAAAGGTCAACCTGGAGGCTTTTGAGCTGGGCAGGAGCGCCTGAATTGAGGCCGATGCGCAAATGGCCGGCAACCAGCAGGCGGGCTCAATGTTTTCTGCTGGTATTTTTTTTCCTTTCCACACCCCTGGTTTTTTCCGCTGAGGAGGGGGAGAAAAGGGTCATCGATGAAAAGCTGCAAATGGATCTGGCCGACCACTTTTTTAAAGAAGGAGATTATTATCGAGCGATCACGGAGTACAAGCGGTTCCTTTTTTTCTTTCCGCAGAGCGTCAGCGTCGAGGAAGCGCTCTGGAAAATAGCCAAATCCTATTTTAACGGAAGGAAATGGGATGAGGCCATCTCTGCCAGCGACTACCTGTTAAAAAAATTCCCTGATTCAGAGCGAACAGCGGAAGCCTTCCTGCTTACTGGTCTCTGTTTTAAAGAAAAAAAAGAATATTCACAGGCCCGCCTTTTTTTTTATAAAGTTAGAAAAATATCTCCCGGGACGCCTGTCGAGGATGAAGCCCACTGGCAGATCGCCAGCACATACCTTTTGGAAGAGAAATGGAAAGAAGCTGTTAGCGAATATAATAAAATAAATAAAAACAGTAAATTATACATAAAAAGCCAACACTTTGCTCAAGGGTTGGAGCGGATTCATGAAATTCGCCAAAAATCTCCGGAAACTGCCGGAATTCTGGCTGCTGTTCTTCCAGGTTCGGGGCATCTATATTGCGAACGGTATAGGGATGCAACCATAGCCTTCCTGCTCAACGGAGCTTTTATCTGGGGAATGGTGGAAGCTTTTGAGCGCAAAAATTACGTGGTTGCCGGGATATTGACCTTTTTTGAATTGGGATGGTATAGTGGGAACATCTACAGTGCGGTAGCCAGCGCTCATAAATATAACAAAAGAAAAAAACAGGAATACCTTGATTACTTAGAGAGGGGAAGCCCGACTTCTATTGGGATTTCTCTTTTTGGCAGGAGCCCTGTGATTTCCATAAATTATGCTTTTTAAGGTGTTGGCTTTTATTTTATTAATCGGTCTTCTCTTTCAAACCATTAGTATGAAAGCGGGCTATGCCGAAGAAGGCCGTTTCAGAGAACCCTGGGAGAATTCATTTTCTCGGGCCGGCAAAAAGAACGTGGAACAGGAGTCTTTCCTGGCGCAAAGGGCGGTAGAAGAATTAGTTGGTTTTTTCAAGAATTACATTAGCCCGGTGGACGGAGATAGATGCCCGAGTTATCCCACCTGTTCGCAATATGCTCTGGAAGCCGTCCGCAAGCATGGGTCTCTCGTAGGTCTGGTAATGGCTTTCGGCCGCTTGCTCCAGGAATCAGATGAAATCCACAGGGCCCCCTTGATAAAGATTAATGATTCTTTTCGTTATTATGATCCAGTAGAGAATAACGATTTCTGGTGGGATAGGAAAAATAGGTAATAGGTTATAGGTGAGGCTCTTGCAAAAGTCTTGAAAAGTAGAGGAAATCGTCATTCCGGGCAAGCGAAGTGCGACCCGGAATCCAGGATTTTTAAGAAATTCTGTCCGCCTGAGGCGGACGGCTTTCGCCGGAATGACGGAGTAAGTGACTTTTGCAAGAAGCTCAGGTTACAGGGGTTATTGATTATTACCCAAAACCCATTACTTATTACCTATGATTCAAATCCGGAGGACTTTTCCATGATCTGGAATGAAGTGTTGGAGACTTTGCCGCGGGAAGAATTGGAGGCTTTACAGCTAAAACGCCTCAGGGCCACCGCGGATAGAGTCCATGCCACAGTTCCTTTCTACAAGAAAAAATTTGACGAAGATGGCATCCAGCCTGCGGATATTAGATATTTAAAAGATCTGCAACGTCTCCCTTTTACCACGAAAACAGACCTGCGTGATCATTACCCTTTTGGCCTATTTGCTGTGCCTATGGAACAGGTGGTGCGCATCCATGCTTCCTCCGGAACAACAGGCAAACAAACCGTGGTTGGATATACGCGCCAGGACATTGACACCTGGGCAGAGCTGATGGCCCGTTCCCTCGCGGCCGCTGGAGCGCAAAAAAATGACACTATCCAGAACGCCTATGGGTATGGGCTTTTTACAGGAGGCCTGGGGGTCCATTACGGGGCGGAAAAATTGGGCGCGGCGGTTATTCCCATATCCGGTGGAAACAGCAAACGCCAGATTATTGTTATGCAGGATTTTGGCTCCACGGTGCTGACCTGCACTCCCTCGTATGCTCTTTTTTTGGCTGAGACCGCCGAAGAGATGGGGGTGGACATAAAAAAACTAAAATTGCGGGTGGGCATCTTCGGCGCCGAACCGTGGTCCGAGAAGATGCGCGAAGAAATTGAACGGAAGCTCAACCTCCAGGCCATTGACATTTACGGCTTGAGTGAAGTCATTGGACCTGGGGTAAGTATAGAGTGCCTTGAAGCCAAGCAGGGCTTGCATGTCTTCGAAGATCATTTTATCCCGGAAATTATCAACCCGCAGACTGGGGCAATACTCCCTTATGGAGAAAAAGGGGAATTGGTCTTCACCACTATTACTAAGGAAGCCTTTCCCTTAATCCGTTACCGCACCCGCGACATATCAGTTCTTTATCCCGAGCCCTGCAAGTGCGGGCGGACGCATGTGCGTATGGAGCGGGTTAGCGGGCGTAGCGATGACATGCTCATCATCCGGGGGGTGAATGTCTTCCCCTCCCAGATCGAAAGTGTCCTCATGAATATCGAAGGGGTGGAACCTCATTATCTGCTGATCGTTGACCGCAAGGGAAATCTGGACACCCTGGAGGCTCAGGTGGAGGTCAACGAGAAAGTCTTTTCGGATGAAATCAAAAACCTTCAAGTCATATCCCGGAAGATCGAGAATGATATCAAAGACCTTTTGGGAGTTACGGCCGAAGTAAAGCTGGTTGAACCTAAGAGTATTCAACGCAGTGAAGGGAAAGCTCAGCGGGTAATCGATAAACGGAAAATATAAAGGCGAGAATTCAGGAGACAGGAGTCAGAAGACAGGAGAAAAGCCGAAACAGGAATTTAATTGTATAGGAATTTCCTTTTTGGACACGGATGTACACAGATTATCGGGATAAAATAAAAAGAAAATAATTATCTGCGGTTATCTGTGAAAATCTGTGTCCCAATAAATGTTTCTGATTTTGGAGGAAGGTCATGAAAGTCGAACAGATATCTGTTTTCCTGGAAAATAAGCCCGGGGCATTAGCCGAAGTAACCAGGATCATCGGCGAGGCGGGAGTGAATATCCGGGCTCTTTCTTTGGCCGACACCAAAGACTTTGGCATCCTGCGGTTGATTGTCAACGACAACGAAAAAACCAAAGAGGCCTTGGGGCCGAAGGGTTTCACGGTGAGAAAGACCGAAGTGGTCGCTGTAGAAGTTCCCGACCGGCCCGGGGGATTGGCGGACATTTTGAAAATTTTAGCCGAAGCCACAATCAACGTGGAATACCTTTATGCTTTTGTCCAGCAGAGCGGGGAGAATGCCATTATTATTTTCCGCTTCGATGAAACCGACCGGGCCATCTCGGTCCTGGCCGAGAAAAAAGTGCGGATTTTAGAAGGGAAGAAAGTTTACGCGCTTTAAAAAAGCTGGGATACCCTTAGCAATAAACCGTTCCCGTAACAAGGTCTTTTTTCATGGCAATTTTTCATTGATCATTGACCATTGATAATTTTGCCATGATAGCCGGATGCTAAAATGGATTATCGGCCAAAAAGAACAAAGGAAGATTGTAACACTTTAGCTCTTTGAAAAAAGGTGTGTTGTAAAGGCCAAGGGATTCCAGGGGCCGGGGGCCAGAGCGGAACGCTTGGAATCATAAGGCGCTTATTTCTCCGCATATGGGGCGGGCAAGAACCCCCGCCTCCTCCGGAGGAAAAGATCTTCTGTCTTCGTGGCCATGCGGAAACCCAACCGATGCTTCCGGCGCGTTCCGCTCTAACCCCCGGCCCTCAACAAAGGCTTTAATGCCATTTTTTCAAATCGCTAATCTGTTACGGAAGATTGTTTTAATTTCCGAAACAATAGAGCTTCTTGCAAAAGTCCGTAATTTACCCTTCGACAGGCTCAGGGTGAACGGGCTTAGGTTGAAATTATTTAGTTTTTCCGTTCGTGGTGAGCTTGTCGAACCACAAAAAATACTTTTGCAAGAGGCTCAATAAAAAAGAAGAAGAGGTGGTCTTATGAAGAGGAAATGTTTTGTGGCCATTATCGTTGTTTGCCTCCTGATTCTGGGGGTAAGTCCCGGCGCTTCATGGGCGGAGAAAAAGCCATATGTGATCGGAGCGGTTTTAAGCGTCACCGGAGCGGCGTCTTTCCTTGGTGAACCTGAGCGAAATACGGTAAAAATGATCGAAGATTGGGTTAATGCCGCCGGGGGTATCAATGGTCATCCGTTAAAAATTGTTGTGGAAGACAGCAAAAGCGAAGAAAGTCAAGCTGTCTTGTCGGTGCAAAGGCTTCTGGAGAAAGATAAAGTCTTGGCCATCGTCGGCCCCTCCACCACAGGAGAGAGTATGGCCGTGGTTCCAATCATGGAAAAAGCTAAAACCCCTTTAATCTCTTGCGCAGCGGCTCTATCGATTGTCACTCCCAAAGAAGAATTGGATCGAATCCTCGCGGCCAAGACATTTGAGATGCCCAAGAAGCAGAATCACTGGATATTCAAAACACCCCAGACAGACACGGCTGCGGTGGAAACAATTTATGACCACATGAAGAAGAAAGGAATCTCCCGCGTGGCCATCATCACCGTTACTACCGGGTTCGGGGATTTCGGGCGCCAGGAACTGAAAAGGGTGGCGCCGTCTTACGGAATTTCCATCGTGGCCGATGAGCGATATGGCCCCCGGGATTCCGACATGACCGCTCAACTGACAAAAATTAAAGGAATGGACGCCCAGGCAATAGTCAACTGGTCCGTAGGACCTCCCCAGGTCATCGTCACCAAGAACTGGAAGCAACTATCCATGAATATACCCCTCTATCAGAGCCATGGTTTCGGGTCAAAGAGGAATATCGAGCTGGCTGGAGGGGCTGCTGAAGGTGTTTTATGTCCCCTGGGCCGGCTTGTAGTGGCTGAAAAAATTAAAGCCGACCACCCGCAAAAACCAGTAATTATGAAGTACAAAACCGAGTATGAAAAGCTTTTTAAGGCCGAGGTGAGCACCTTCGGCGGTCACGCCTATGACGCCGCTATGATGCTCGTGGAGGCCTTGAAGGCCGTGGGCCCGAATAAGGCTAAAATCCGGGATTACCTGGAGACCAAGATCAAAAATTGGCCAGGAACGGGTGGTGTTTTTAACATGTCTGCGGAAGATCACACCGGACTGAAAAAAGACGCCTTCGAAATGATCGCGGTCAAAGACGGCGACTGGGCTTTCGCCGATTGAGAGAATAACTTTTGCAGGCGGATTCACCCTGTTAGATGTTTGCCAGCTAACCAGGGAGGCTCTTGCAAAACTCTTGAAAGTAGAGGAAATCGTCATTCCGGGCAAACGAAGCGCGACCCGGAATTCAGGATTTTTAAGAAATTCTGTCCGCCTGAGGCGGACGGCTTTCGCCGGAATGACGGAGTAAGTGACTTTTGCAAGAAGCTCAGGGTAAAAGCAGATTTATATGATATCAAAAGGTAAAATACAATCATGGGATATTTTTACTTTCGTTTTGTTCGCTAATTCCACGAGCAAAGAAAATCTATACTATTCCTTTGTCGAGTATTATTATCTTTAAAAGCGCGGGGGCCTTCAATGTTCTTTTTTGAAGGCCTTAGGCGCTTTTTTTCTATCCAGCAAAAACGGTTTAAAAAATGCGTTTGTCCAGTCAACTTATCCAATTTCTTTTTTCCGGTCTAACCCTCGGGAGCATCTATGCCCTTGTTGCCCTGGGGTTTACGATGATCTACAGAGCCACCGGAATCATCAACCTGGCCCAGGGAGAATTTGTCATGCTGGGAGGCCTGATTATGGTTTTCTTAACGGCCACCTTAAAAATCCCATTGCTGATTGCCTTTCTGCTAACCGTGGCTGTGGTCATGGCCCTGGGCGCCATTTTCGAACGTTTGGCCATAAATCCATTAAAAAATGGTTCACTGATCACCCTGATTATGATTACTCTGGCCGGCTCCATTCTATTCCGGGGTATAGCCATGTTCATATGGGGCAAAGATCCCTATGGTTTACCCACCTTCAGCGGCGGTCAATCTGTTAAGCTCCTGGGAGCCACCCTCCAACCACAAATATTCTGGATTCTGGGGATTACCGCCCTTGCCGTATTCGGGATTGGCATTTTTTTTAACCGCACCCTGACCGGAAAAGCCATGACTGCCTGTTCTTTCAACCCGGTGGCTGCCAGGCTCGTGGGCATAAATGTGCGTAAAATGGTCCTGCTTTCTTTCGGTTTGAGCGCAGCTATCGGAGCAGTTGCCGGAGCCATTATCACACCCATAACCCTTATGGAATACGACCGGGGTCCCCTCCTGGCCATAAAAGGATTTGCGGCGGCAGTTCTTGGAGGCCTGGGGAATGGGGTCGGAGCTGTCATTGCCGGTTTTATTATTGGCATCCTGGAATCCATGGGCGCTGGTCTAATTTCATCCGGATACAAGGATGCCATCGCCCTCCTGGTCCTTCTGGTGATTCTATGGTTGAAGCCGAGCGGCATCCTGGGAAGCGCCGAAGAGAGCCAATTGAAGAAATACTGATAAGGTTAAGATGAGCAGAAAAGATTTTTATCCCCTTCTGATGATCGTCATGGCCATCGGCGTTTTCCCCTGGCTCGTCGGCGGCAACCAATACTTCATCAGCATCCTTGTATTTATGGGCATCAACAGTATCGCCACCATGGGGCTGAGTCTGCTCATGGGTTATGCCGGGCAGATTTCATTAGGACATGCCGGATTCTTTGGGATCGGCGCCTATTCCTCCGGAATCCTGACCACGAAATATTCCTTCGATCCCATTTTGGCCTTTTTTGCCGGCATTTTCCTCTCAGCCGTCATTGCTTTCCTGGTCGGTAAACCCACCCTCAGACTCAAAGGCCACTATATGGCCGTGGCTACCCTGGGTTTTGGGGAGATCCTGTTTATCTTCTTCAACGAACTTTCTCCTTTAACCGGCGGGCCTTCCGGGCTCTCGGGCATTCCTACCCTCACTTTCTTCGGACGCCTCCTGGAAGCGACAACATACCTTTACCTCGTCTGGGGGTTTGTTATTAGCCTGCTCCTTTTCTCCCTGAACTTAATCAACTCCCGGGTGGGGCGGGCCCTGCGGGCCGTTCACGGTAGTGAAGTTGCGGCCAACGCCATGGGGGTGGATGCCTCCTGGTATAAGGTGCAGGTTTTCGTCTTAAGCGCTATTTACGCTTCGATGGCCGGCAGTCTTTATGCTCATTTTGTCACTTTCATCAGCCCCAGCTCGTTCAGTCTGATGTTCTCTATCTTGCTTTTAATGATGGTGGTTGTGGGAGGGGCGGAGACAATTTGGGGCGCCCTCCTGGGAGCCATGATTCTTACTCTGTTGCCGGAATACCTAAGGGGGCTGGAAGATTTTGAAGTGCTGGCTTACGGGGCCATTCTGATGGTCGTCCTCCTCTTCATGCCGCAGGGGGTTTTACACGGGGTGCGCAGCCTCTTCGCTGGCAAAAAAAGGTAGATTCGAGGATCCATGGACGGAGGAATGCTCAAAGGAAAGGGGTTGCATAAATTTTTCGGCGGTTTGCGGGCCATCGATTTTTTGGATTTTATTGTGCCCGAAGGAAAAGTGAAATCCGTGATCGGTCCGAACGGGGCAGGGAAGACCACCCTTTTTAACATGATTACGGGGGTTATTCCTCCTACCGGTGGAATATTGGAGTTTGCCGGAAGATCATTGAACGGTCTAAAACCCCATGTAATTGCCCGTTTAGGAATATCCCGGACCTTTCAGCATTTAGAGCTATTCGGCAACATGACCGTCCTGGAAAATGTCATGCTGGGCAGACACGGAAAGACTGCTTCGGGTATTTTTAGCGCAGGTCTTCGTCTTCCCCGGATGCGCAGGGAGGAGAAAGAGATTAGGGAAAATGCCTTGCAAGAACTCCGCTTCATGGGGCTGGAGGATCGAGCGATGCTCAGCGCCTCAGCTCTTCCCCTGGGGGAGCAGAAATTGTTGGAAATTGCCCGCGCCCTGGCCACCCAGCCCAAGCTTCTTCTACTCGATGAGCCGGCTGCCGGCTTGAACACGCGCGAGACCGTCAAACTCTCTGAAACAATCCTGCGCATCCGCGACCGGGGAATTACAATAATGCTCGTGGAACATGATATGAGCCTGGTCATGGAAATTTCGGATGAAGTGCTCGTCCTCAATTACGGAAAAAAGATCGCTGAAGGCTCACCCCGGGACGTCCAGCGGACCCCTGAAGTCATTGCCGCCTATCTTGGCGAGGAGGCGGGTAATGCTTAGGGTAGAGAGCATCAGCGCCTTTTACGGGGCCATCCAGGCCTTGCGGAATGTGTCCATCCACGTCAGTCCCGGAGAGATCGTCACCCTTTTAGGGGCCAACGGGGCGGGAAAGACGACCCTGTTGAAAATCATATCCGGGATCCACCCTCCGGCAAAAGGCAGGTTATTGTTCAGCGGTCAGAATATCACCGGATTACCGGCCGAACATATTCTGCGCCTGGGAGTTGGCCAGGTTCCCGAAGGCCGGCAAATTTTTGCTCCGCTTACCGTGATGGACAATCTTATCCTTGGCGCTTATGTCCGGCTCAAAGGAGCAGGGAAAAAAAATGTGCTGCAGGATATGGATTCCATCTTCGAGCTCTTTCCCATCTTGAAAGAAAGGGCGAAACAACGCGCCGGAACTCTCTCCGGGGGAGAGCAGCAGATGGTAGCTATCGGACGGACCCTGATGGCCCGGCCCAAACTTCTTCTTTTGGATGAACCATCGATGGGCCTGGCGCCCAAGATTGTGACCGACATTTTCAAAACTATCCAGGCCTTGCGGGACCGGGCCACAACTATCCTTTTGGTGGAACAGAATGCCAACGCCGCTTTGAAAGTTGCCGACCGGGGTTATGTTATCGAGACTGGCCGGATCATCCTCGAAGGCGAAACGCACGATCTGTTGAATAACAAAGAGGTGCAACGGGCTTATCTGGGCAAAGAATACCGGGAGGTATGGGAGGGAGTGAAGGGGGGGAAGATATGATCTGGGACCGCAAGTATGAATGCATGGAACGGGAGGAGATGGAGCAGCTCCAGTTAGAGCGCTTGCAATCCACCTTAAACCGGATCTTCCGCAACGTTTCCTTCTATAAAAAACGGTTTGATCTGTTAAAGATTTTCCCGGAGGAAATCCAGTCCATCAAGGACCTAAGTCAAATTCCTCTCACTGCTAAGGAAGACCTGCGCCAGAGTTACCCATACGGCATGTTTGCCCTTCCTTTGCGGGAGGTGGTGCGCATTCACTCTTCCTCGGGAGTTACAGGAAAACCTACGGTTACCGGCTATACCAGAAATGACCTGCATCACTGGAGTCAGCTGACGGCCAGAGTTCTCACCGCCGGAGGGGTAACCAAAGACGATGTAGTCCAGATTACCTTCAAATATGGCCTTTTCACCGGAGCTTTTGGTCTGCATCATGGAGCGGAGCTTATCGGGGCTTCAGTGATCCCCATGTCCACCGGCAACACCCATAAGCAGGTTTTGATCATGCAGGATTACAAGACTACGGCGTTGGTGAGCACTCCCTCTTATGCCCTGCTCCTCTCCCGCTACATGGGAACCGAAGGAATCGACCCCAAAACCTTATCCTTAAGACTCGGACTATTCGGCGGAGAGCCATGTCCGGAACCCATGCGCAAGGAGATCGAAGAGCGCCTGTTCATAAGCGCCACTGATAACTACGGCGTAAGCGAAGTTATGGGCCCGGGAGTGGCTGCGGAGTGCGAGGCTAAGAACGGGCTGCACCTCTATGAAGATCATTTTATCCCGGAGATCATCGACCCTTTGACACTCAAGGCGCTCCCCCCCGGAGCAGAAGGAGAATTAGTCCTGACCACTCTGAGCAAAGAGGCTTTCCCCCTGGTTCGTTACCGGACCCGGGACATTACTTCCCTGGATTATTCCCCTTGCCCCTGCGGCCGAACCCTGGTGCGCATAAAGAAAGTGTTAGGGCGAAGCGACGATATTCTTATAATCAAAGGAGTAAATGTTTTTCCCTCCCAGATTGAGGCCATCCTTCTGGAAGTAGAGGGGGTGGAGCCGCGCTACCAGATTATCGCCGACAGGTTTGATGGGGTAGACATCCTGGAAGTGAAAGTCGAAGTCAACGAAGGAGTTTTTTCGGACGAAATAAAAATTCTACAGAATATTTCAGCAAAGATTGAACGTAAGATCCGGGAAATCATCGGGGTTAGCGCCAAAGTCAAGCTGGTAGCCCCCGAGAGTTTGCAGCCACCAGAAGGAAAGGCTCCCAAAGTAATCGACCGACGGAAAAAATAAGCATACTTCTCTGTGGTTAATTTAATGATGAATTCGTAAAAAGTCTGGAAATGCGTCTTTATGTCATTCCGGCCCCGATTTTCATCGGGATAAACTCCAGCCGGAAATCAGTTTTTTTAAATAGTTATAATTTTTCTGGACTCCGGTTTTCACCGGAGTGACGACTTTTTACGAGATCATCTAATAAAAAAAAATTAAGGAGGGCAAAGAGATGAAGCGATGGAACTCAATTATGCTATTCGCCACTCTGGCGGGGGTGTTTTTTTTCATTCCCTCTTCCTGGGCTCAGACCAAACCCATCGAGCTTACTTATTCGATTTTCTTCCCGGCTCCCCACAAAAATACGGTCCTGGCAGGTGAGTGGGCGAAAGAAATTGAGAAACGGACCAACGGCAGGGTGAAAATCACCATATTTCCCGGTGGCACCTTAACCCCGGCAGATAAGTGTTATGACGGCGTGGTCAAGGGGATCTCCGACATAGGCATGTCTGTTATGGGATACACCCGGGGGAAATTTCCTCTGACCGAAGTAATCGATTTGCCTCTGGGGTACAAGAGCGGTATATCCGCCACCAGGCTGATCAATCAATATTTTCTGCGCTTTAAACCCAAAGAATTTGACGAAGTCCAGGTTCTTTATCTGCATGCTCACGGGCCGGGGATTTTGCACACGAAAAAAGCTGTTCATAAGCTCGAAGACCTCAAGGGAACGAGAATTAGGTCTACAGGTTTGA
This sequence comes from Deltaproteobacteria bacterium, assembly GCA_016875165.1. Taxonomy (GTDB): domain Bacteria; phylum Desulfobacterota; class SM23-61; order SM23-61; family SM23-61; genus JAHJQK01. Next base: position 6,733 of record VGSF01000008.1, on the reverse strand, counting down.
GCGCCAAAGTGGTGTCTGCCCTCGGAGGAGTTCCTGTAGCCATGCCCATGGGAGAGACTTATGACGCTTTGAAGAGGGGAATGGTCGAGGGTTCAATGGCCCCCATAGAATCACTGGAAGGCTGGAAATGGGGGGAAGTTGTGAAGTTTACCACCGAGAGTTTCGGAGCTTCTTACAGCACTGGTTTCTTTGTGGTTATAAACAAAGAGAAGTGGAATGGGCTGCCAGCGGAAATCCAGAGGATTATCGAAGGCGTCAATCAGGAGTGGATCGAGAAGACTGGAACATTATGGGATGAAATCGATAAATCCGGGAAGGCATTTACATTAAAATTGGGCAACCAGATCATTTCTCTTTCCGGAGAAGAAAACGAAAGATGGTCCAGAGCTGCCAGGCCGATTCTCGATGATTACGTAAACAGCATGAAGGCCAAAAATTTACCAGGCGAAGAAGCATTGAAATTCTGCCTGGAGAACCTGAAATAGCCAGAATACCTCCTCGCCCTTAGTTGAGATAAGTAGATGAACGGACTAATCGGGATTATTTTTCGGCTCAGTAAATGGGCCAACGTAACTGCCGGGATTACGCTTACCCTTATGATGCTATTGACTGTAACGGATGTGATCTTGCGGTCCATGGGAAAGCCGATCGTAGGAACGTTTGAAATCGTGGCTTTTGCCGGAGCGGTGGTAATCGGGTTCTCCCTCCCGTTCACCTCCTGGGTGCGCGGGCACATCTACGTGGATTTTTTCGTGCAAAAATTCACTTCGCCAATAAGAAAAGTTTTCCATGCCGCCACCCGGGTTCTGGGAATTGGGTTGTTTTTGATGATTGGTTGGAATTTAATGATCATGGGAACAGACCTTTTAAAGTCCGGAGAGGTTTCGCCTACGCTGCAAATGCCTTTTTACCCGATTGTGTACGGAATCGGCGTTTGCTGTTTTGTTCAGACTCTGGTGCTGCTGGCCGACATCGTAAAGGTATTCAGGGATCGGTATGAATGAAATCCTGACAGGCCTCATCGGATTGTTTTTGGTTTTAGCCCTTTTTTTCACCGGCATCGAGCTGGGCTTTGCCATGGCCCTGGTGGGCTTTGTGGGATTCAGTTATATCGTCTCCGTTAAAGCAGCGTTAAACCTGCTGGCCAAGGACGTATTTGACGTTTTTTCTTCGTATGGTTTTACGGTGATCCCGCTCTTTATCTTCATGGGCCAAATCGCCTTCAACGCCGGTATTGCCAAGAGATTGTACGATACCGCCTATAAATTCTTGGGCCATATTCCCGGAGGTCTGGCCATGGCCACCGTGGCTGGAGCGACAGCCTTCAAGGCCATCTGCGGGTCTTCCCCGGCCACGGCTGCGACCTTTGCCAGTGTGGCAGTTCCGGAGATGGACCGGTATGGATACAGTAAAAAGCTATCTACCGGAATTGTGGCTTCCGTGGGAACCCTGGGGATTCTTATGCCCCCTAGTGTTACGCTGATTGTCTTCGGCATCATTACGGAACAATCCATCGGCAAGTTATTTCTGGCCGGTTTGATTCCGGGCTTGATCATTGCCTTCCTTTTTATCCTGACCATCTATGCATGGTGCCGGATTAACCCTGGCCTGGGCCCGAGAGGTCAAAAATCAAGCTGGAAGGAACGAATTGTCTCTCTGCCGGATGTCCTTATGGTGGGAATCGTTTTTCTCCTGGTAGTCGGGGGATTGATGGAAGGTTTTTTTACCCCCACAGAGGCTGGCAGCGTGGGAACATTCGCTGTTCTCCTCCTCGCCCTTGTGAAAAAAGACCTGAATTTCAAAGGATTTGTAAAATCAGTGGGCGAATCCCTGCGCACGGCCTGCATGGTGCTTATGCTTATCGCCGGTTCTACCATCCTGGGCCATTTTCTGGCCGTGACCAAAATCCCCATGATGGCGGCCGACTGGATCATCCAGCTCCCCCTGGACCGCAACCTGACGATGGTCATCATCGCTTTGATTTACCTTCTGGGCGGATCTTTTATAGATGACCTGGCATTCATGATCCTGGCTACCCCGATCTTTTACCCGGCAATCATAAAACTCGGCTTCGACCCCATATGGTTCGGCGTGATGATTGCCATTACGGTGATGATCGGAGTGGTTATTCCGCCCGTGGCCATCAACGTCTTTGTGGTAAAGAATATTACCAGGGTACCCTTCGGGGTTATTTACAGGGGAGTTTTCCCGTTTTTAATCGCGCTGGCGGTCTGCGCCTTTTTATTGTTTTTATTTCCCCAGATTGCTCTTTTCCTTCCCGCTCGCTTCATGGGATAATGTGGTTCATTCATCACAGCACGGCAGAGCTACAACCAAAATTTATTCACCACAGAGATCGCAGAGATATAAAGAAATATTTTAAAAAAAATTAAGACACAGGTAACCACTGATAAGCATAGGTAAAATTAAAAAATTCGTATCAGTTTAGCGATTTTAAAAAAATGGTATAAAAGCCTTAGTTGAGGGCCGGGGGTTAGAGCGGAACGCGCCGGAAACATTGGTTGGGTTTCCGCTTGGCCACGAAGACAGAAGACCTTTTCCTCCGGAGGAGGCGGGGGTTCTTGCCCGCCCCATATGCGGAGGAATCAGCGCCTTATGATTCCAAGCGTTCCGGTCTGGCCCCCGGCCCTTGGAATCCCTTGGCCCTTACAACACACCTTTTTTCAAAGAGCTAAAGTGTTACTAAAAATGAGGGAATATAGAGCCATGAACTATGCCAGAAATTGTATCGCTTCGATGAAGGGCTATGTCCCAGGTTTTCAGCCTGACCCCAGGGAAAATTATATTAAATTAAATAGTAATGAAAACCCCTTTCCGCCTTCGCCCGGGGTTAAAGAAATCCTTCAGAACCTTTCCTATGAAGACTTGCGGCTTTATCCGGATCCGGATAGTTGGGAGCTGCGCCAAAAGTTGGGGGCCCTTTACGGGTTTTCGCCGGGTCAGATCATCTGTGGCAATGGCTCCGACGATATTTTGAACATTATCCTTAGGACCTTTACCCCGCCCGGGGAGGCTGCGGGTTTTTACGAACCCACTTTTCCCCTGTACCGGGTATTGGCAGTAATCCACGGAGCAAAGGTTGTTTCTTTGCCGGTGGCTGAGCCTTACGGAGAGCCGCCTCCTCTGTTAGAGGGCTTGAGAGTTTTTTTTCTGGCCAATCCCAATTCGCCGGTTGGTTTTGCCTATTCAACAGCTCTGGTCCTGCAAATGGCCCAGAAGATAAAAGGGGTCTTTGTGGTCGACGAAGCTTATGCTGAATTTGCCGATGAAAACGCCTTGGAAATTGCCCGCAATTGCCCAAATGTAATTATCGTCCGAACCGTTTCTAAATCTTATTCCCTGGCTGGAGTGCGCTTTGGGTATGCCATTGGAAACGAAAAATTGATTTCGGAAATGTTTAAAGTTAAAGATCCGTTCAATGTTACCAGAATGACCCAGGCCCTGGTCATGGCTGCGCTGGAAGATCAGGAATATTTCCAAAAAAATATCAGGCAGATTATCGAGACGCGGGACTGGTTCAGCAAAGAAGCCGCTGCCCTTGGATATCGAATAATTCCTTCCCGGGCTAATTTTATTTTCCCCAAACCGCAGAAGGGAAGGGGAGTGAAATTTTATGAAGCTCTTTTTTCCCGTAAAGTTTTAACCCGTTTTTATGATGAGGAAGGCCTGCGGGACGGGGTGCGCATGACTATCGGAACGAGACAGGAGATGGCCGAAGTTTTGCGCGTGCTGGAAGAAATCCTACCCGAGTTTCGTTGAAATCTATAAAGGAGGAGGCATGTCAATATCTGATAAAGTCAAAGGTTATATGGAGCGGTCATCCTGGATCCGCAAGATGTTTGAGCAGGGTTTGGAGCTTAAAAGCAAATTCGGCGCGGATAAGGTTTTTGATTTCAGTCTGGGCAATCCCAATCTGGAACCGCCGGAAATAGTTAAGCGGGCTATGCGGGAGATCGTCGAAGATCAGCGCCCGGGCAAACATGCTTACATGCCCAATGCCGGTTTGCGAGAAACGCGGGAGGCAGTGGGAAGTTATCTTTCGCAAGAACACGGAATTAAAATATCATGGGAAAATATCATCATCACCTGCGGGGCCGGAGGCGGCCTCAATGTGGCTCTGAAGACTTTGCTGGATGCCGGGGATGAAGTGATTGTCCTTAAACCTTATTTCGTGGAATATTTATTTTATATCGATAACCACAATGGAAATGGTAAGTTAGTTAATACTAATGAAGACTTTTCTTTAAATATTATGGCGATAGAAGCCGGGATCAGCCAAAAAACCAAAGCAATCATTATTAATTCCCCGAATAATCCTTCTGGCCGCCTCTATGATGAGAAAAGCGTGAGAGCATTAGGAGAATTTTTGCTAAGAATGAAGGAAAAATTTGGTCGGCCTATTTACTTACTTTCGGATGAACCATACAGCAAACTTGTCTATGATGGGATGAAAGTTCCCAGCGTCCTTCAGGCTTACCCTTATAGTTTATTGATTACTTCCTATTCCAAAGACTTATCATTACCCGGCGAACGAATTGGATTTATTGCTGTAAACCCCCGCATGGAAAATACCCAGCAGGTAATCGATGGTTTAACTTTCAGCAATCGAGTTTTAGGATTTGTCAATGCCCCAGCTTTTATGCAGCGTATTCTGCCACGAGTTCAGGGAGCGGTAGTGGATATATCGGAATACCGCAGGAAAAGGGATCTCCTTTGCCAGGGCCTTGGCAATGCCGGGTATTCTTTCACCAAACCTGAAGGGGCATTTTATTTATTTCCCAAATCCCCAGTTCCAGATGATGTCCTTTTTGTGCAGACTCTTCTTAAAGAAAACATCCTTGCTGTGCCGGGGACCGGCTTTGGAAGCCCTGGTTACTTTCGGTTGGCGTATTGCGTGGAAGATCGAGTCATCGAAGGGGCCATGGACGGGTTCGCCCGGGCTATCAGAAAAATACATTCTTGATATTTAGCGCCAAATAATGATCTCGTAAAAAGTCGCGAAAGGGTCATTGCGAGCGCCAGCGAAGCAATCTCGTTTTTATAAGTGCCCGAAAACAAAAATACAAGATTGCCTCGTCGTCCCGCCAATGCGGAACTTCTCGCAATGACAGGAACAGGGCTTTTTACGAGTTCATCAACCTCAGGTACGGCAAAATTATCAATTTCCAAATAAGGCCCGATAAGATGTATTATGTAAACTTATGCAAAGTTAAAAAATATTTACTCACGCCCGTTTTGTAAGTAAATAAAAATTTCAAGTCCCGCATGGCTTTATCCCTGCTTCTTCTATTGCCGCGCGGGCTAAAATTGTTAAGACGTCGAAAATGGGCACTTTTAAATCGCCAGGGCCGACAACAATTGATACTTCGGTGCATCCGACAACGATTCCTTCAGCTCCCCTGTTAATGAGTCGGTAAGAAATTTCTATCAATTCCTCTTTTATTATTTTTCGGTCGAGTCCTGCTTTCGTATTTTTAATGCGGAAGATGGCCGCCATGAGTTTTTGCAAATCGGCGGCTTCTGGAAGCAAAACTTTAATTGCCTCCCTTCCGAATCTATCCTGGAATAGTTCACCGCGAATAGCTCCTTCAGCTGCCAGAAGCCCGATGGTTTTTATATTTGGATGGGCAAATTTTACGTATTCGGCGGTCTTATCCACAATGGAAAGAATGGGGATATTAATGTCTTGTTTAAGCTCTTTAAGAAAGAAGTGGGCAGAAACACAAGGAATTACAATAAAATCAACTCCGGCCCTTTTTAGAGATAAAGCGCTTTCCACCATCATGGGGACAGGATTTTCTCCCGCTCCAAGTATGGCTGGTAATCTTTCAGGGATTTTGGGGTTGTTATCGATTATCACTCTGAGGTGCTCCTGATCCTTGGAAGCCGGGGTATTCGCCAGGATCCTCCCAAACATGTAAAGCGTTGCTTCCGGGCCCATACCACCCAGAATACCGATGATTTTTTCTTTCATAGCTAAAATTTGATGATCCCGTAAAAAATCGCGAAAGTGTCATTGCGAGCGCCAGCGAAGCAATCTCGTTTTTTTAAGTGCCCGAAAATACGAGATTGCTTCGTCGTCCCGCCAATGTGGAACTCCTCGCAATGACAAGAATAGGACTTTCTACGAGTTTAGCAAAATTTAATAGGACGCAGATTTATGCAGCTAACCGCAGATAATTATTTTCTTTTTAGTTTATTGAGGCAATTTAAGAATTATGGAATGCCTCCTAACTCCTTGTAATTATACACAAATATAGCCTTTCGAAAAATCCTTTTCAGTTCGATCAACCCAATGATTTTGGGTTGATCACGAAGTCCAAAATGAATAAGTAGTTGATTTTAAAGGCATTTCATAATTAGCAATCTTGGGGATTTTTAAATTGCCTCTTTATTATGATAATCTGTGTACATCCGTGTCCAAAAAAAATCTATACAATTAAATTAGCCACAGAGGACTCAGAGTTTAAAAAACAATTATTACGAACTCCCCGCTTTCACGAGGACAAGCTTCCCGGACTGACCGAAAAGCGTATTTTTAGACTTTTTACGAGATCATTTGTTTGCTTTTGTCTTACGCTTTGGGGGCTTTTTCTTTTTTGCTTCTTCGCTTCTGGAGGTTAGTATTTTTTTCACATCTCTCTTTCTGAGCTTCCGTATGGCCACCAGGGCCGCTTTTTTCTCAAGTTTCGGGTGAAATTTCCCTTTTTCC
>VGSF01000007.1 GCA_016875165.1 Deltaproteobacteria bacterium | reverse complement strand
GGAAAAAGCAAAAAATATTATCCGGTCGTCATCACTCAATGGGAAGAATTGACTGGAGTGAAAGTACGCAGCGAAGGCCTTTGAGCAACGGCCAGGGGCGATTATTCATAGCGGCGTAAAATAGTAACAGTTTAGTCCTTATTTTACCCGTCGGCCATCGAGACATCAACTTATGAGAAAGGGGACGCCCTTGTTATGCCTATGTAATGAAAATATATTTGCACCTCGGGGAGACATGATATACTAAGATAAAACCAGTATTTGTGGAGGTAGACATGATAAAAACCAAGGACCTTTTTGACGAAGCAATTTCGTTACCTGTGGAGATAAGGACGCAACTTGTAGACAAACTTCTACGAAGCCTGCATCCTACTCAGAAAGAAATAGACGAATTGTGGGCGGATGAGGCGGAAAAGAGAGTTAAAGAAATAAAAAGCGGCAAAGTAAAGACAATACCAGGAGAGGAAGTATTTAAGAAAATCCATGATAGGTTAAACTCTTGAACTATTCTTTCCTTCCCGATGCTGAAAATGAGCTAAATGAGGATATTGATTATTATAACAAGCGCCAGATAGGCCTCGGGTTGGAATTTGCAAGAGAAGTTTACTCCACAATCCAGAACATCCTTTTATCTCCTCAGGCATGGAATCCTCTTTCCGCAAATACGAGAAGATGATTGACCAACCGTTTTCCATACGGCGTTATATACCAAATTACTGCTGATGAAGTATTTATGATCGCTGTAATGCAACTCAACAGAGAACCTGGATACTGGAAAAACAGGGGAAAGAAGGCATAACCAATCAAATCCAGCGGATGGCGTAAAATGCCACCGCTGATTTATGTCGATATATCCCCGTCAGCCAAGCCGAGATTAGTTTAAGGGAAGTGATCATTCAAGTAAACGAGAGATGACCGGGCAGATATAAAGAATGCCATAATCTCTCAGGAATGTCCCCCTCTGGTCTATTTTTACTCCTACGATTTTTACTGATCAATTCTTGATGGCTTCGTAAAAAGTCGTCACTCCGGCCTGCCTGTGCCTGGCAGACAGGTGAAAACCGGAGTCCAGAGGTTTGATAACTCCTTGAAATAAATGGATTCCGGCTTTCGCCGGAATGACAGGGAAAGGGGCTTTCGGACTTTTTACGAGTTCATCAATTCTTAAAACCACTCCGGAATCCCGGCCAGAATTGGCTTTAGAATTGCTAAGATTCTATCCATCTGCTCTTGGTTGATGATCAAAGGCGGGCTGAGAGTAACCCGGTTCCCGTAGACCCGCAGGAATAGACCGTCCTGCAACGCCCGGTCTTGAATCTTCTGCGATATCTCCCAAACTTTCTTCGGAATGGCTTTGCTCTTTTTATCCTCTACGTATTCAATCCCAATCATCAGACCCAAGCCGTTCACTTCGCCGATACAGGGAATGGGCAAAAAATCTTTCTGAAGGCGTTTCAGGGTATATTCGCCTATCCGGGCCGCGTTTTCGGCCAACCTTTCCCCCACAATGATCTCCATGTCTTTAATGGCCGCCGCCGCCCCTACCGGATGACCGCTGTAGGTAAAGCCGTGGGAAAAGGGCGTCTGCCGGCTTTGCAGCTCCCGGTAAATTTCATCGTTAATGGCTACTGCCCCGAAGGGAATGTAGCCGCTGGTAATCCCCTTGGCCATGGTCATGATATCCGGGACCACCCCCCAGTGTTCCACAGCGAATAGTTTGCCCGTCCGCCCGAAACCGGACATTACTTCATCGGCGATCAAAAGGACATCCATTTCGCTGCAGATTTGCCGCACTTTCGGCCAGTACTCTGGCGGCGGGTTGATCATCCCCATGGGTCCTTGCACTGACTCGGCAATGAAACCGGCCACACTCTCCCGTCCTTCATTTTCTATGGTCTCAGCGAGAAAATCGGCGCACTTAATCCGACACCCCGGGTATTCCAACCCAAAGGCGCAACGGTAGCAGTAATAAGAGGGAATGTGCAAAAAACCAGGGACCAGCGGCCCATAGCTCTTCCATAACCGCCCCATCCCCAGGCTTGTGGCGCTTAGCGTGCCGAAGGAGACGCCGTGGAAAGAATTGTATAGGCTAATAATCTTATGCTTCTCTGGTTTCTTGGCATGCCAGTAATTGCGGGCAATCTTGAAGGCGGTCTCCACGGCCTCCGACCCGCCGGAAGTGAAGAAAAAATGCTTCAGCCCCGAAGGAGTGATCTCAGCTAGCTTTTTGGCACAGAGGATGGTGGCCGTATTGGTAAACCCCCAGTAGGTGGTTGTATACTGGAGCTTGGCCAGCTGCTCTCCAATGGCTTCGATCACCTCTTTCCGGCCGTGGCCGATGTTTACATTGACCATTTGGGCTGAGGAATCGATGTATTCCTTTCCCTCGGTATCCCGAAGAATGACCCCTTCGGCTGAATCGAACACGATGCCCCGGGTCGCGCCCATCGCCGCCATGGAATGGATAAGATGGCTGCGGTCCCACTCTAAAAGTTCCTCGGTCTTCAGTTTTTTCATTTTTTTTCACCTCGTTGATCTTTTCCATCGCCGGCAGGGTGGAAACAACTGCTCGGGCGTTTGGCCAAAAATTACCAGATCGAATGACCAGAAGCAAGAATTTTTTTGCAGATAACATTGATGATTTCGTAAAATGTCGTCACTCCGGTGAAAACCGGAGTCCAGGGTATTTATAAGCATTTGAAAATACTGGATTCCGGCTTCCGCCGGAATGACGGAAAAGGGCATTTTCAGACTTTTTACGAGTTCATCAACATTGATGATCTCGTAAAAAGTCGTCACCCCCTTTTATCCTTGTCGCCTTGTCTTATGAGTGGGTAAGGCTCGCCCGGATAAGCAAGGATTTGTTGACAGACGCTTTGAAAGTTAGTAGGATCGGGCAGGTTAAAAGGAAATATTCTTTAAAAGAGTCCAACAATGGGATAAAGTTCACCGGGATGGCTATTGATAATAAAACCCATCTTCCCCGGGAGGCAATAACGGAGGAATAGGAATGGAAAAACTTACATCTCGAGAAAGATTCGCGCTGGCCTTAAACCACAAAGAACCCGACCGAGTCCCCATTGACCTGGGCTCGATTGCTTCTACCATCCGCACGGTGGAAGCCTACGACCGCCTGAAAAATTATATGGGCCTGGCCCTGGACAAAAAGATCAGGCACTTTGCCGACGAGCATATCGTGCCCGACGAAGAAATCATACGGGCCTTAAACGTGGATACGTTGTACATGAGGATGAATGTCTCCAAAACCTGGGAGAGAATACGCCTTGACCCCCACACCGTCTTGGATGAATGGGGAGTCCCCTGGTATAAAGCGCCGGGATCTTTCTATACCTTTCCCAGTTCCTACCCGATGAAAACGGCTGAGATGGAGGAAATAAATAAGTTCCCCTGGCCGGATCCCGATGAACCCAGCCGTTTCGAAGGGCTGCGAGAAAAAGCCAAGCGGCTTTTTGAAGGCACAGATTATGCTCTCGTAGCCGACGGGACCACCGGGGTGGGCGTCTTCGACATGGCCTGGCACCTCCGGGGTATGGAAAATATTTTTTTGGACATGCTTGTCCACCCGGACTTTGCCGAAGCTCTCTGCCAGCGTTTGACCGATTACTACGTTGCCGTTTACCGCAACTACCTGCAGGCCGTCGGAGAATTTATCCAGATGGTCATCTATTACGAAGACCTGAGCGGGCAGGATGGACCGTTGATTTCTCCAAAGCTATACCAAAAATTTATCAAGCCCGGCCATCGCCGCCTATTCAAAGTTATAAAAAATTATACAGAGGCCAAGCTTTGCGTCCACACCTGTGGGTCTGTCTATGCCCTTCTGGACGATTATGTGGAACTCGGTGTGGATGTTTTGAATCCGGTCCAGACCAGCGCCCGGGATATGGACCCGCAGCGCCTCAAACAAAAATACGGCGCCTCTCTTTCTTTCCACGGAGGAATCGACACCCAGAGATTTCTCCCCCGGGCCACCCCTGACCAGGTCAGGGAGGAGGTGCGCCGCATGATCGGAATTCTCGGTCCGGGCGGTGGCTACCTTTTCACCTCCTGCCACAGCATTCAACCCGATGTTTCACCGGAGAAAATTGTGGCTCTTTTCTCCGCTGCTGTGGAGCACGGAAGGTATCCCCTCCCCCAAACCGGGCCTTAATTTAGGACTCTTACAAGAAAGGACATCCTATGCCAACAGCCATGACCAAAGAAAAATATGCCGAGATCCTAATTGAATCAGCCGGGCGAAGGTTCGGCGAGGAGAGGGCTCAATTTTTAAACCAGGCCATCCAGGAAATCGCCAAATCCCTCGCTTCTATATCCGCATACGAAATCGCCCTTGAGGAAGAGCCAGCCTTTTTCTCCTGAGAAGAACGCATTAAATCCTCCCCCCTCACCCCATCCCTCTCCCCCATTATAGAGGAGAGGGGAGAATGAGGGGGCAATGAAATGGAGAGAAAAATGACCGACCCCTGTATGTTAAACGTTGCCGAAATGATCCGCCAGATTCAGCGGCGGAAATTATCTCCAGTCATTTTGATGGAATCGCTCCTGAAGCGGATCGATTTATTGGAACTTTCTTTGCAGGCCTGGGTAACGATCGATCGCCAGCGCCTCTTCCAAGAAGCCCGCTGCTGCCAGGAGGAAATCCTCAAAGGGAAAATCCGCGGTCCCCTTCACGGCATTCCCATCGGGGTTAAAGACATTTTTTATACCTCCGGCATGAAAACCACCGGGGGTTCAAAAATTTTTGAAAATTTCATCCCGAACTACGACGCCACAGTCGTAGCCCGCCTAAAAGGAGCCGGAGCCATCGTTTTGGGCAAAACCGCCACCACGGAATTCGCCTTTGGAGACCCGGCTCCCACCCGCAACCCCTGGAATCGCGAACACACTCCGGGAGGATCAAGCAGCGGATCAGCAGCTGCCGTGGCCACGGGCATGTGCCCGGCAGCTTTGGGGTCGCAGACCGGAGGTTCCGTCCTCCGCCCGGCAGCCTATTGCGGGATCGTTGGCTTTAAGCCGACTTACGGCCGGATCAGCCGGTATGGCGTCTTTCCCCTAAGCTGGACTCTGGACCATGTGGGGTTCCTGACCAGATCAGTGGAGGATGCGGCGATTCTGTTCGGAATCCTTAGCGGCCAAGACCCGGCGGATCCCAACACCAGTCTGGAACCAGTTCCAGACTTTAAGGGATCACTGAAATCTTCCCGCAAGCCACCGCGAATCGGGATCGTGCGGGAATTTTACCGGGAAAATTCCGAAGAACAGGTCTGGAAGCACACCGCGGAGACCCTTAACAAACTGAAACGAGCTGGCGGGGAGGTGCGGGAAGTAAAGATGCCGGCAAGTTTTTCCGCGGTTCAGGATGTCCACCGCATCATCATGAGGGTGGAAGCGGCGGCTTTCCACGAAAAGCTCTTCGAACGGCATAGGGGCCAGTATCGCCCCAAAATTCGGGAATTGGTGGAGATTGGCCTTTTGATCCCTGGCGTTGATTATCTCCGCGCCCAGAAAATTAAACGGTTGTTCCGCCGGGAAATGGATAAAGTCATGGAGCAATATGACTGCCTTTTGACCCCGGCCACTTCATCTGCGCCCCCCAAAGGCCTCTCCTCAACCGGCGACCCCTGGTTCCAGGTTCCCTGGAGCCTATCCGGTCTACCTTCCATAAGCATCCCTACCGGGTTAAATGGAGAAGGGCTGCCCTTGGGCATTCAGTTGGTTGGAGAAGCCTATGCCGAAGGGAAATTATTCGCTGCGGCCCGATGGTGTGAAAAAGCTCTCAATGTCCATTTATCGCCCAACCCTAATTGAGAGGTTTTTTCGTAACACTTTAGCTCTTTGAAAGGAGGTGGGGTGTAGGGGCCGAGGAAATCCATGGCCCGGCGGTCTGGACGGCCCGCTTGGAATCATAAGGCGCTGATTTCTTCGTAAGGGGGGCGGGGGAAATGCCCCCCGCCTCCTCCGGCGGAAACGCACGTGGTTCTTCCTGGCCAAGCGGAAACCCGGCCGATGCTTCCGGCGCGTTCCGCCCAAACCCCCGGGCCTCAACAAAGGCGGTTAAACCATTTTTTCAAACCGCCAAACTGATACTTTTTTCTAAAATTAACCGTATGCCCAAAGGTTTAAACTGATGTCCGGATCCAGGCAAAACTTGGTTCTCGTTATAGACGGCGACTACTCCCGGATGGAAAAGGCGATTGAAAAAATTTTTCAAAACTTTCCCTTTTCCTTTGAGGGTAAAAAGGTTCTCGTCAAACCGAATATCCTGGGGCCCTACCCTCCGGAAAAAGGAATCACCACTCATCCCTCACTGATTCACGCTCTGGTCACTTACCTGAAGAAGCGGGGAGCCATCTGCCTGGTGGGCGATAATCCCGGATTGCATGGATACGCTGCCAACGAACGCTGCGCCAAAATCTCGGGAATCTTCGATGCCGCGGGCGGGTGCTTCGTCAACTTCGCCCAATCGACCATTCAGGTTGATGTGCCATCACGTTTTATAAAGAAACTGGTCATCTCCAGAGCCGTGCTCGACGCCGACCTGGTCATTAACGTCCCCAAATTCAAAACCCATCTCCAGACCAGGATCACGGGCGCGGTCAAGAATATGTTTGGTATTTTGGTAGGGGCGGAGAAAGCCAGGGTGCATCTCTCAGTCCCCAGGCCGGAAAATTTTTCGGAAGCTCTGGTGGACATTTACCAGATACGCATCCCCGACCTGACGATTATGGACGCCGTAGTAGGCATGGAAGGAAACGGCCCCTCGGGAAAAGACCTCCGGCCCGTCGGGAAAATTATATCTTCGACAAACGGGGTATCCTTAGACGCTTTGATGGCCATAATGATGGGCCTTAATCCCGAGAGCGTTGATTACCTGCGCACCGCCTCCCACAGAGGGTTGGGCAAGGTCGATTTGTCCCGGATTGAAATTCAGGGTAACTGGTCGCCTCTGGAAAAATTCAAGATGCCCCTTACTTTTGTCAGCCGGGGTTTTTTCGGGGCCGCCGTGAATAAACTTCTCTACCGTCCCTTTATAAAACCCCGCCTCAATTTCAACCCGGCTTTTTGCACCCAGTGCGACGTCTGTGTTCAACACTGCCCGTCCCAGGCCTTAACCATGGGAGAAGTTCCTTTCCTGGACAAGAAAAAATGCATCTCCTGCTACTGCTGCTATGAACTTTGCCCTAATCAGGCCATTGAACTCACCGGCCTCATGCGCAGGGTAACCGGGGGGGGAAAACAAATAAAAGCTTGACAAGGTTGCTCCGTTCGTAGTAAATTGCATACAATTCATGTAATTGCACGACGTATTACTATATCTATTCAATTTATTCTTCTAATATAAGGAGAAGGAAAATGAAGAGAAATCAGAATGGTTTCACGCTGATTGAGCTGATTGTCATAATCGTCATTATCGGCATATTAGCTGCCGTGGCCATCCCCCGCTACATCGATCTGACCGCGGATGCTGCCAATGGCACGGCCCGGGGGGTCCTGGGCGCTCTTCGCAGCCAGAATGCCTTAATGTTCAGCCAGCGCATTATCGGGGGCACCACGGCCACTTATACAATGCTCAGTATCGCCCAGGGTGTGGGAGAATTAAAAGGTTTCACCTGGACGGCCGCGGCAACTCTATTTACTATGACCGCCGGGGGTAGAGTCTATACCTTTACCCTCACACCCACTCCTCAGGCGCCCACTGCCTATGGAACGATATCTGCCGCCACGGCCACATGGTGAAAATTAGCTAACTAACACATGAAATTCGCCATCGGCGCATTTTTTTGCAAGGCTAATCCATGTGACCAATGAGAACATAATAAAAAACATAAAGACTCGCTGGGTCAAATCAACGGATTTTTTGGTTGGTTTGGCCCTTTTTTTTGCCGCCTTCGTCTTTTTTTATGACGTCCTTGGCGGTGAATTACTTCTCACGGAAAGGGACTTGGGTCCTTACTTCATCCCGCCGAGGTTCTTCTGGGTCGATAGCATCAGGCAGGGCAATTTCCCCTTATGGAATCCTTACCAGTTCTCCGGGCATCCTTTTTTTGCCAACCCTCAACATGGCATTCTCTACCCATTAAATGTTCTATTTTTCCTGTTCCCATTTGATACGGCCTTCAACGCCATCATCATTCTCCATTTCTTTCTGGGAGGCCTGTTCACCTATTTTTTCCTTAAGGATTTAAAGGCCAATTCAGCGGGAGCGCTGGTTTCGGGCCTGATCTTCATGCTGGGAGGTTATCTCCTTTCTCTCCACAGCCTTCTCACCATTCTTCTTTCCGTAGTCTGGACGCCCCTGATCATGATGTTTTTCAGAAGGGCGCTGGACATCCCCGGTCTAAAAAATGAAATCTTTGTAGCCATTTTTATGAGCATCTCTTTCCTGGGGGGAGGGATTGAAATTGTCTATGGGAATTTCTTCGTCCTTCTTTTTATGGTCATATTTTATTCAACATCCTATATGACTTCTGTCGAAGATAAACCCCGGCGCGGTAAATTGATTAGCAGCCTCCCCATTTACTGGGGACGAATAAAGTTCCTATCGGAAAGGCTCCGAAGCCTCCTTGTTGTCTTCATCCTGTTTTTATTCCTTTCTGCCGTGCAATTATTTCCCTTTCTTGAGTTACTTTATCATTCCATCCGGGGAAGCGGGATCTCCTATCAGGAAGCGACCATATGGAGTTTCGCCCCCAGGGATATCCTTCTCTTCTTTCTTCCGGATGCCTTTGGGTATTTCTTAGATATGAAGAAATATTGGGTGACCCAATGCTGGCTGAAAACCCTTTATACCGGCGGGTTCCCCTTTATTTTAAGCCTTATCTTCTTCCTCACCCCTCGCTCCCCCCTCTCCCCATCAGGAGAGAACAATACGCTGAAGAGATTTGACAATAATAGAAAATTCTATTTTTCTTTGATGCTCTTTTCTCTCTTTCTATCCCTCGGTTCTTTCAACCCCCTTTATCCTTTTGTATTTAAATATGTTCCATTTTTTAACGGCATCCGCTATCCCGTCAAATTTCTTTACATCTTTATTATTGTTCTTTCCATTACCGCAGGGTTGGGGTTTAAGAGACTGTCCGAATTTTCCAAAGGGAATGAGCTACCATTCTTAAAAAAACTTCTCCTGGTCTTTTCCCTTGCCTCCGGGCTTCTCCTGATCTTTTTGGTTTTAGGACATCCAGGGATCGAACATTTTCTGAAAGGGAAGGGAATTGATGCTCCAGCGTTTAATCACCTCTCAATTAATCTCTATCATGCCAAAAGATTTCTTTTTTATCTCGCCCTGTTCTTCCTCTTGATGCGAGTCGGCTACGAGATCAGATGGAAAAGATGGGTTGAAATCTTGTTAATATTCTTTTTAACGGCGGATCTCTTCGGGAATATGGGCTTTTATGGAAAAGAAAAGACTTCGGAATATTTTCAAAAGACCCGGATCATGCAAAAGATCACATCAGATAAAGGTAATTTCAGGACATTTTCAACAAGCAAGACGATATCATTGGATCATCCCCTTCTCATTGCTGAAACTTCTCCACTCGATGTCTTTAAGGAAAAACATTTGCCAACGATGAATCTGCTTTACCGGTTGCCTAACATATGGGGGATCGACGTGGTCCGATTGAAAAGAATCGATGAGCTATATCATGCCTTTACCGGCGCCGCATCGATCTCGGCCACCAATCTGGTGGAACTCTATGGCGTAAAATATATCATTTCCGTTACGCCCATTGAGGAAGATCCCCGCTTTGAACTGGTTTATGTAAGATTAGAAGGGCTTCAGGGGAAAAAGGAAGACCTGCTTAAAGCCAATACCGTAAAATTATATAGGAATCGAAATCCTCTGCCGAGGGCCTGGCTGGTGAAAGATTATAAGGTGATGGATGCGGGGGCCATCCTTCCCGCTATGGTCAGCAAGGAGTTCAATCCGCAGAAAGAGGTGTTATTAGAAGAGATGCCGGAACAGGCCGCCAAAAAGGGGGCCGTCAATAATAAATATAGAAAAGGGGCCGGGGAGCCTCCCAGGGAGATCTTAGGGAGTGTTAAAATCATCTCGGAGAGGAATAATAAAATAAATTTCCTGGTTAAGACAACCGAAAATGCCATATTGGTCTTAAACGAAAGTTTTTTCCCGGGATGGAAGGTTTTGGTAAATGGAACCGAAGAGAAAATTTATCGGGCCAATTACACTTTCCAGGCTGTCCCGCTGAAGGCAGGCAGCCAGCGGGTGGAGTTTGTTTATGCTCCCTTAACATTCAAAATAGGCGCCGGGATAACCTTGTTGGGAATCATAGGCTGCATACTCGTTGGGTGGATGGGGCGACGGAGGTAATGAACCAAAATCATGGATTTTGAAAAAGCCAATACCCTTACCCTTTCTATGTTGGAGGAGGCTCCCGCCTATAACCGATGGGTATTTGAAAAGTTTAGACCCTATTTAGGGGAAGACCTTCTGGAAATTGGATGCGGCCTGGGGAATTTAACGGGTTTTCTCCTTGGTGAGGGGAGGGTATTTGTGGCCGACATAAATGCAAGTTATCTTCGTACTGTGAGTCATAAATTCCAAAGTCATGTAAACCTGAAAGGAGTATTCCTCTGGGATATCCAGCAGAAGCTTTCCCAAAATCTTCATTTTCCCGCCGATACGATTGTCTGTTCCAATGTCCTGGAGCATGTTGAGGATGGAGATGCGGTATTGAGGAATTTTTACCAGTTGCTTCCCAGAGGAGGAAGGCTCATTTTACTGCTCCCGGCCCTGAAGGCGCTTTACAATGCCCTGGACAGAGAGCTCGGCCACTTCAGACGTTACCATAAAAAAGAGGTAATCCAAAAGCTCGCCGGGAATGGTTTCAGAATTCTGCATTTAAACTACTTCAATATGTTTGGCATATGGGGATGGTTTTTCAATGGCACTATTTTGCGAAAACGTCTTTTATCTTTGAGGCAAATCAGGATCTTTAACCAGATGGTTCCTTTTTTTGCCGTGGTCGAAAAAATCATCCCCACCTTTATGGGGCAATCCCTTATTGCCGTAGGAGAGAAGGACTAATACAAACGTATTAAATAAATTGTCATTGCGAGGAATCCCGCCATGCGGGACGACAAAGCAATCCTAAGAAAATCGAGATTGCCACGCCCTTCGGGCTCGCAAAGACGACGTGAAGATGTAAAGACATTTAATAATGAGTCCATAATTGAGAAGACATCTTCTGAAAATCTCCCCTAACCCCTCTTTGCCAAAGAGGGTAATTCCTCCCTTTTGTAAAGGGAGGGAGGAGAGATTTGGTTTCCAGTGTCCATACAATTATGGACTGATTAATAATACGTTTGTATTAATATAGAGAATTCTCCTGAAGCCATCCGAAAATTAGCCCAACTGCATCGTATAAGCCACCCGGTCCACTTCCTCGAGGGTGGTCTTTCCTTGCAAGGCTTTTTGCAGGCCATCCTCCCTCAGGGAGATCATCCCCAGGGTTTCTCTGGCCGTCTCGCGAATGAGCTGGGTAGGAGTTTTATCGGCAATCAATTGTTTGATTTTTTCGTTGACCCATAACAACTCAAAAATACCCACCCTTCCCCAATATCCCGACTGCTTGCAATTTTTACAGCCCTTTCCCCGGTAGAGGGTGAGGGGTTGGGGCAACTGGGAAAGTTCTTTCCCCAGAACCTCCCCGAACTCCGCAACCGCCTGAGGATCAACGGCATAGGGAACTTTACATTCCGGACAGATGGAGCGGATCAGGCGCTGGGCCAATACTCCGATGACCGCCGAGGAGATCATATATGGTTCGACGCCAATATCCCTCAGCCGGCTGATGGCTTC
Organism: Deltaproteobacteria bacterium; assembly: GCA_016875165.1. Classification (GTDB taxonomy): domain Bacteria; phylum Desulfobacterota; class SM23-61; order SM23-61; family SM23-61; genus JAHJQK01. The sequence goes on along the minus strand of VGSF01000007.1, from coordinate 84,645 downwards.
CGGGGCGTCGTTGGTGTGCAGGGTGCTTAAAACCAGGTGGCCGGTCAAAGCTGCCTGCATGGCAACTTCGGATGTCTCCAAATCCCGGATTTCTCCCACCATGATGACATCCGGGTCCTGCCGCAGGATCGACCTCAACCCTGTAGCAAAGGTAATTCCGGCTTTGGGATTAACCTGGGTCTGCCGGATCAAAGCCAGGCGGTACTCTACCGGGTCCTCCACCGTGACAATGTTCTTCTCCATGGAATTGATCATATTCAGGGAGGCATACAAAGTGGAGGTCTTCCCGCTTCCCGTAGGGCCTGTGACCAGGAGCATCCCGTTGGGCCTCTGGATCAATTGCTTGTAGCGGGCCAGCATATTATCCGCAAACCCCAGGTCCTCCAATTTGCGGAGAGGAGTGCTCTGATCCAATATCCTTAGGACCACATTTTCTCCGTAGATGGTGGGAAATGTGGAAACCCGGATCTCAAAACTCCGGTTCTCAATTTTTACATTGAAATTGCCATCCTGGGGCAGCCTGGTTTCAGCGATGTCCATCTCGGCCAGGATCTTGATGCAAGAGGTAAGGGGAGGATGAATTTGTTTAGAGAGCGTGAGGAATTCAAATAACAAGCCGTCAATGCGGAAGCGCACGCGTAAAACTTTCTCTTCCGGCTCTAAGTGAATGTCGCTGGACCGATCACGAATGGCCTGCATCATGATCACGTCAAACATGCGGGAAGCCGGAATATCTTCCGTGGGGCTGGAGGGAAGGTCTTTAGCCGCCAGATCATAGGTTTTGCGGTAATCTAACGGCAGGGATATTTCTCCGGTTTGGCCTCTTACATATTCCTTGAGGGTGCTTTCCAGGGAAGTGGCCGTGAATCCATAGTGCTGATCAATGGCTTTTTTAACCTTCTCCGCCGTGCTGATGGCTATCTCCACGTCGCATTTCGTCCGGTTACGCACCTCATCCAGGGCAAAGATATTCAGGGGATTCACCATGGCCACGGTCAGGGTATTCCCGATCTTAAAGAGGGGCATCAATGTATGGCGCCTTACCACCTCCTCCGGAACGATCTTGATCACTTTCTCATCAATCAGGTAGGTATTAAGGTCAATGAAGGGAAGGCTGAAATAATCGGCCAGACCCTGAAGGACGCGATCCTCCGGGGCATAATTTAGACGGACGATGGTCTGCTCCAGCCTCTCTCCTGCCCGCTTCTGTTCTTGAACCGCCTTTTTTAACTGATCGGTCGTGATTATCCCGCGATCGACCAGAAAATCTCCATAACTTTTTTTCTCTTCAGCCATCTCTAAAGCCCTTTCTGCCGTAACCTTTTCCCAATATGTCACGTCACTTGCTTCTGTCCTTCCGGCCCTGGGTTAGATCCTTTACATGCTGTCCCACCATTGAAACCAGAGCGGGATGGGTTTTCGCAGATAGGCCGATAAAGGCCTGGTAATGTTCAATGGCCAATTTAATTTTTTCCGACTGCTCATAAGCCAGGCCGAGATTATAATGGATTTCCCCCCGCAACGGATTAATGGCCAGGGCTTTTTGAAAAGTTTCACTCGCTTCCTCATAGCGGTTTTGCAGGTAGAAGAGAATTCCCAGGTTGTTCAGGGCTTTTTCATACTGAGGATTGATCTCAATAGCCTTCCGATATGCCCGAAGCGCCTGGTTCCAATCCCCCATCTCCTGGTAAAGGATTCCCAGGTTATTATAAGCCTCCAGATGAGCGGGTTCTATGGAAACCGCCTTCTGATATGCCTGGATTGCTTTTAGATTTTCTCCCCGGTTCTGGAAATGAACCCCCATATTGAAATGAGTAAGGGATTCGGAAGAAAGGGCTTGATCCTTACCTACTTCTTTTTCTATGGCAAATGCCTTCTGGGGAGCCTCTTCTTGTTGAGAAACAGGGGGAGGGGGAGGAATGCTTAGGGGAGCCGCTGTGGCTTCGGGGGATTCAATTTTGGCAATTATCTTTTCTTCTGCCGGCGGTATAATAACCGGCTTTTCTTTTTTCCCTTCGAGGAACGGCTCGGGTTTAACGAATAACTCTTTGACCTGAGGAGGAGAAATAATGAGAACAGGCTTAGCCTTATTGACCACCCTCTCGGGAAGGGGAGCTGAAAGGTTCTTTTCCTTAAATTCAGGGGCTGGATTCGATTGGACGGCGGGCGGGGGTGGCATGGCCGGCCGCCATATAACAAAGGCAATAATGAACAGACTGGCCAGAACCAAAACGATGGCTACCCACTGGTTGGCCAGGCCTTTCAGCGTTTTCTTCTGAGCAGGATAAAAATGGGGAAAAAAAGGAATACCCTTGATTTCCTGCAAGCGGAGTTGCTGCGCTTTCTTGATCGCATTTATAATGAGGCTCACTTCTATCGCCCCCCTTTCCTGCGGGCTTCCGGCGGATTTTTCGGCTGTTCCGGGGCTTCGTTTGACAACACTGACTTTTCTCCCCCGCCGCTGGTCAGTAAAGCAATACTCTGCATCTTTTCCCCCAGAAAGTTTTTAGCCATTTTCCAGGAGTATAAAGGACCATTCCCTAAAGCCACGCCGGCTATGGAAAAAATGGAAACCATTATGGAAACCAACCACCAACGGCCCAGGCGTATCGCCCAGCCAACGCTGAAAAAAGATCCATCATCCTTTTCCTCCCCCCGCAGGCTCTTTACGGCTTTTTTAACGATTTCCTTGTTTATGTGAAAGGTTTGATCGATAAAACCACCTAATAAAGCTCGGTCACACAGAAGGTTGATTAGTCGGGGAGTGCCCTGGGAAAATTGATAAATGGCTTTGAGGGCAGACTTGGAAAAAGTGACGTTTCCGTGGGCTCCCGCTACCATTAAGCGGTTTTGGATATAATCTTCGGTTTTCGTTGGTGATAGAGGCAAAAGGAGATGGCGAATGGCAATGCGCTGGTTCAGCTGCTTCAATTTCGGGGATTTAAGTTTTTGGTTTAATTCCAGTTGGCCCATTAAGATAATTTGAAGAATCTTTTCCTTTTCCGTCTCTAAATTGGAAAGCATACGAATCTGCTCCAGTACGGGAATGGATAGGTTCTGGGCCTCGTCGATAATCAAAAGCGCATTTTCACCTTGAGAAAATCGCTCGACGAGAAAATGGTTCAAAACATCAATTCGTTCCTTCTTTGATCTTCCCCGAGAGGGAAATCCAAAATCCTGAAGGATTGCTTTCAACAAATCTCCTTCGGTGAGAAACGAGTTAAAGATGACCGCGGTCTTTACTTTTTTGTCCAATTTTTACAAAAGTGCCCGACAAAGAGTGGTCTTGCCGGTTCCAATATCTCCGGTCACCACCATAAATCCCATTCTTTGATGAATCCCGTAGAGGAGCGACTCGATGGCCGTCCCGTGGGTCTCACTCAGGAAAAAATATTGGGGGTCTGGAGTTAAGGCAAACGGTTTTTCCCGTAAGCCGTAGAATTCCTGGTACATATATCCTCACCATCGGGAAATCGAATATCTTCTTTTTACCCAACCACTCATGGCCAATACATCCTTCTTTATTCGTAACACTTTAGCTCTTTGAAAAAAGGTGGGTTGTAAAGGCCAAGGGATTCCATGTTCCGGGGGCCAGACCGGAATCCGCCTTAGGCGGAGAATCATGAGGCGCTGATTTCTCCGCATATGGGGCGGGCAAGAACCCCCGCCTCCTCCGCAGGAAACGATCTTTTGTCCTCGTGGCCAATTGGAAACCCAACCGATGCTTCCGGCGCGTTCCGCTCTAACCCCCGGCCCTCAACAAAGGCTTTTATACCATTTTTTCAAATCGCTAAAATAGTGTCCATCCGGAAACTCAACTTTTCCCCTCACCCTTCGACGGGGGAAGGGAGGGTGGGGGTGATAAGGGGTTAAAATTTCTATGACTTCCATTTTAATCCCCCTCACCCCAACCCTCTCCCGCAAGGGGAGAGGGGGTTTCCGGATGAGAACTAAACTAAAACCTTTATTCCAAATAGACCCGGTGTTCTCTCCGGCGCAACAATTTATTTGCCTGTTAAATCTTCTATCTTTTTTCCTACTTGCAGGGTGGAAGTGATCATGATGACCAGCTCTGAATTTCTTTTGGTTTCGGTCTTGTACCGGAACAATGAACCCAACAGGGGGATGGATTGTAAAACCGGGACGCCAATATAGTTTTCCTCTTTCTTTTCCTGCATGAGGCCGGCTATGATGATCGTCTGGCCGTCCCGGACTTTTACCGTAGTATCGGTTTCCCGCACACTCAGGAGGGGGAAAGTGGTCTTGCCATCCGGGGTGACCCTCTCCCCTGTTTTTTCCGTGATACTGGGATGGATGTTCATGATGATGGTCCCATTTTCCGAGATTTGAGGGGTTACATCCAGAATGATCCCCACGTCGATGGTCGTGGGCTGGATAATCTGGGTTACTGTGCTCTGGGTGGCCACGGCGCCGGTTGTGAAGAAAACCTCCTGGTTGCCCACGCGAATGATCGCCTTCTGGTTATTCAAGGTGGAGATGGTCGGACTGGAAAGGATTTTCACATCCCCCTGTTCCTCAATGGCCTGCATGATATCTGAAAGGGCCACATCCATCCCGCCGGCCCCGATGGCAAAGATGCCGCCCAGAGGATTTACCCGAAAAGAACCCGGAGTGGCTATCGCCCCCACTCCAGTCCCACCCTCTGTGATGTAGCCGCGGGATCCTCCGGGGAATCCCATTGTTCCGGCGCTGTCCGTAAGCCCCCAGGCTAAGTTGATGGAGCGGGGGAGACCTTGAATCACTTTCCAGTTAATCCCCGCCTTAAATTCATCGGTGAGGATTACCTCCATAATTTTGACCTGAATGGTTACCTGCCTCTGGGCGCTCCCTTCGATGGCTTCCAGGAACGAAGCCACTTTATTCAGGTTGGCCGGAAAGTCGGTCACCCAGATTATTCCGCTCGACTTATGGACAATTAATTTCTTCCCCTGCCCGTCCACCCTGGTCCAGCTTATTTTACCGCCCTCTGCCCGATCCTCTTTTTCCTTCTCGTCGGAGCCCCCAAAAATGATTGTCTCCAACCCTTTCTGAATTTCCTTCCATAGATCCATTTCATCAATGCTCACCAGGTCGCTATATCCTGTGCGGGCGCTGGCGACACTGATCGCGGCCTGTTGTCCGGCAGGGACGCCAGTCTGCAAGCCCCCGCCATGGCTGGCAAAAATCTCCCTTTTGCCGCTCCGTTTCGTCGCGATATAGTTCAAAGTGAAAATGCGGGTTTCCATCTGGGCTTTTTGGATTTTGATAAATTTTTCATCGAGGCGGTAGGTCCAGCCCAGCGGAAAAAGAACTGCTTCGAGGGCTTCGGTCAAGGTCAGCCGTTTCAGGTCCACGGTGACTTTTCCGCTTAATTCCGGATCGATGATAATATTGATCTCACTTTCCCTGGAGAAAGCCAAAAGCACATCCAGTATATTCGCATCCCGGGCGCTTAAGGAGAACCTTTTTTCGGGAATCTTTTTAGCTTCCTCTCTTTGGGGGACGACCAGCTCTTTCAATGGCTCTTTCGCTGGAAGGGGAGGCTCTGGGCGTTCGGCCACCTGGGAAGGTAATTTTGCCCGCTCCTTCTTCGGGGCTGTGGCGCACCCCACCGCTAAAGTTACAATTAGAAAAAACATGAAGAAGATCTTCGCTTTCATGACTTTTCTCCTTTTTATTTCCCCTCGATGGTTAATCGAATCGGGCTCTGCGATAAAAGAAGGGTCCTTCTTCTATCCCCCTTCCCCAATATTACCCGGTCTTTCTGAATCTCCAGGATCTTTTCCTCGTTTATAGTATCTCCCACTGCGACAATCTGTTGATCGATCGTGGCCAGGCGAATGTGATCGCTAATTAAAATGGCCTTAAGGGAAAGCGGCCGGGGAGCGGTTTCCGCGGGCTGCACATCAGGCGTTACCACGGGGCCTGTTTCTGTACGGACAGGGGCTACTCCTTCCTGTCCTTGGGAAAGATGGCGAACTCCCGGCGGTAAGAGGAATGGATCCCTTCCCTCCTCTCGGGGTTGACCGGTTTTCTTCAGAGGTTGTCCGTAGGCTGCCGCGGGTTGGCCAGGAGGTATGCCCGACCCAAGCATAAGGGCCGCTAAACAAAGAGACTGAAAAGTTATTATAATTTGCTTCAAAAATTCCCTCCTGCAAAGAAATCCATTGTTAAGAATGATGTTCTCGTAAAAAGTCGTCACTCCGGTGAAAACCGGAGTCCAGGGTATTTATAAGCATTTGAAAATACTGGATTCCGGCTTCCGCCGGAATGACGGAAAAGGGCATTTTCAGACTTTTTACGAGATCATCAAGTGTAATTTGCCTCTTTATTCTGGAGAAAGGATGCGCACGCTCAAATCCATGGTTACTTTTAAACAAGGCAGAATCTCCTCTTTCCTCTCGATCTTAAGATGATCAATCGCCACCACAAAGGGAAGTTGTTCAATCCCTTTCAGATAATTCCCCAGGGCATTATAGCTGGCATGCAAAATCAGTTGCACTGTGACCTTTTTGAACTGCAGAGCAGCGCTTTCCAGCTTCCCCTGAGGCCTTACAATCTTCTCTTCCTGAGGCGAAAGGGAAATCATTTTCATCTTAAGGCGATCGCTGTCCCTGGCCAATTGTTTGAGAAACGCCCTGAATTCTTCCCCCCTTAGCATCCGTTCCCGCACTCCATGGAGTTCCTTCTCCAGGCGGGCCACCTCCGCCTCCACTGTGGCCACGCCTTTGCTAAAGACGAGCGATTCATTCAGCCTGTATTCAGCAGCATGGATCTCCGCCTTAAGGTTCAGGATTTTTTTCTTCTGGGGGGCGTAATAGAATTGATCAAAGGCCCATATAGCCACGGCCAAGAGGCCTATTAGAAGCACGATCTTTTCTCGATTTTTAAGCACCATGGGTTACGGTTTTCCTTTTTGTCCTTCGGATTCGAGCTCACAGGTCATCTCAAATCGAATCCCGGGGCGGGTATATGAGTTAGTTTCATCGGCGGATATTAATCGGGCATTTTTAAAGAGGGGAGATTTTTCCAGGCCCTCGATCATCTGGGCCAGAGCCGTGAGGCAGTTTAAATCACTGCCAAAGGCCAGGCCGGTGATTTGCAATTCCTTTCCTTCTTTGGCCGGGGATTCCTCTTTGGCCGGCTGCGGCTTTGCTTGCACAGAAAGAATTGTCACGGTCACATTCTGGGGAATCAGGATGGGCAATTTTCTTAGAACTCCCTGGAACTGGGCCGGCAAGACCATGGCCGAGGCAAAAATAGAGAGATCCTGTTTCATCTGGCTCTCTCTTTCCTTTAACAAGCCCAGCTTTTCCGGAAGCGCTTCCGTGGTTTTCATCTGGATCATTTTTGCCTCGTATTCTTTTTTCAGCTGGGATAGCTCTGCATTCATATCCCAGCCAATCCAGAAAAAGATAAGGCCGATCACCAGGGCAGTTAGAACGGGAATGGTTTCCCCCTGGCGAATCTTGGAAAGGAATGGGTCTTTTACGGGAAGGAGTTCAATCCGCTTGGGCTGGGAAAAGGCCGCCCCTGCCGCTGCGGTAAGCGCCGGACCCATTTCATCCAGCAGTTGCGGCTGGACCAGGCGCGTGTCAAAGGGAATCTCTTGCAAAGGATTGAACCGTTCGACCGGCAAATGGAGCTCATCGGCAAGATAAGATGATATATTTTTTAAACTGGCGCAACCCCCGCTAAGCAGGACTCGATCGATTCGTTCGGCGGGAAATTGGGCTCGGTAATAGGCCAGGGAACGGCTGATCTCGGCCACCAGCCTCTCCAGCACCGGCCGGACGAGAAAGGTTATCTTGGCTACACTGATCGATTCCCCCTCAATTTTTTCATAAGGACCTTTTGCCGGAATTCCAATGGTGTATTTTACTCTTTCCGCCCGATCAAAGAGGGAATGGAGACCTGGCGCAGGTTCGATTCCTTCCTGAATGGCCAGGGTAATATCATTCCCGGCCGGGGTAAATTCCCGGCTGACTTGTAAAACCCCTTTTTGGAAAATATGAATCCCTGTTTTTTCCGCCCCCAGGTCGATCAAAGCAACCCTTTCCTCTTTTTCCAGCCCATGAAAATTTAACAGGGCATTCCACAGGGCAAAGGGACCCACGTTTAGATGGGTGGGATGGAGTCCGGCTTTTCCGGCAATGGCCAGGGTGCGCTCGATTTGCTGATGGGGGCATATTACAGCAATCATGTTAAGCTTCTTCGAGTCGTCTTCAACAAATTCATTCAAGACATGGAAGTCGATCTGGGCTGATTCGATGGGATAGGAAAGCTGCCCTTTCAACTCCCAGCGGATGGCCTCTTTCAGGTCGGCTTTGGGCATAGCAGGAAAGGTTATCCGCCGGATATGTATTCCCGGACCGGAAACACATAGCCTGACTTTCCCGGGAGGCAGATCCATTTCCCTGTAAAGAGCCTTGGTGACTTCGGCAATGAAATTTAAATCCCCTTCCTCTCGTCCATGGGGAATCTCTTTTATCCCGGCATGGGTGAGAAAAAGGCCCCGGGAAGTCATTTGGAAACCTGTTAGCTTAATGGAATGGCTGCCAATGTCTAAACCGATTTTTACTTTGGCCATAGGATATTTACCTTTTTGTGGCAATCCTGCTCACGGGTATCGCTTTTGTTTAAATCACCCAAACCCTTCTTTTATAAGAAGGGTTAAAAGGGTTTAACAAGCCGGCAATCCATCTCCCGGCGCATCCAGGTTAAAGGGATAATTCTTTCCGGTTGCTGTATAAAATGTAATGCGGATATTGGCCCCGTTCGTTACATCGCTATTCCACTCAATATCCACCTGGGTCACACCGTTGGGGAGTATCGTATGCTGATTGCCCCCCCGGTTAAAATTTACCGCCTCGCTGCCGTTGATATAATTTCCGTCATATTTTTGAAGGCCATCCATGTCGATTCGCCGAATCATCCTGTTGGGCGGGGTTTGGGTCCAGGAGGCGGAAAAAGCGGTCAGCGTCAGGCTGCTTCCCCGGGCATTTTGAATAAAGAACCTGGCCCGCGAAGTTCCCGCACTCCAGCACGCGGCCGGAGAAGCTGGAGCAAAGACCACCCGCAGGAATTGGCTGAAGTTGGAAACCTCCACAGTCCTGCGCTCGCTGGAATTGCTGATCTCTCCCCTGGAGGTCAAACGATCGCTTCCGCTGTTATAACTGATGGTGAACCTTCCATTTCCCAGGTTTCGTTGGTTCACTCCGGCTCCGTTAAGACGGAGGAGATCCGTTGAATTCCTCCAGCCCTGGTCCGAGCTATAGCGGACCCCGTATTCCACCCCGGCCTGGGCAATGAAAAAGGCCTGAGGAGAGTAGATGGCCAAGCTGACCGATTTCTGTTTGGTGGGGATCAAATAAGAAAGGACGTAACCGACCGCGGTCAGGAGCATCATGGCCATGATCAGGAAGAGCGCGGATACTCCTTTTGCGTCCATCCGCAAGGGATTTTTCAACTGCTCTGCTCCTCCCGCCAGTTGGCAAAAAAGTTTTTATACGCCAAACTATCCGCAAGATTTTTCGGATAGACCTTCGTCTGTAAAGTCATAATTTCTCCGCTTCCCAGCGAGAGAGTCAAAAAAATGCGAATCTCATCATTCAGCGTTTCCCGGGCTACTGTGAAAGCAGAAACATTTTCGGCCAGGGCGCTGACGGCAGCGGGGGATGATTTGACTTTTTCCAGATTGCCCCCGCTCAACTGGAAGGTAATACTCTCATTCGCCCCATCGTGGGCCGTAGCATGGGTTCTGACAAAAGTGATCAGATTCCCTGATCCCCCGGCGGCCGGAGAAATAATGCTCCGGGCATCCCGTATGTCCCGGCACATCCTTTCCAGGGCCAGTTTCCCCTCGTCTAAAAGAGTCTTCTGATTGACCGACATTGTGTAGACTTTCAGGCTATCTACTAAGAATTTGATGGTAATAGCAGAAACGATGGACAAAATGACCATCACGATAATTATTTCTATTAAGGTGAAACCCCTTTGAAATTCGGAGCTCGGAGCTCGGAGTTCGGAGTTAAGATTCCATAATCGACAATTCATAATCCGCAATTTGGCCACTTCTTGGCCCCTTTCTCTTATGGAAAATTTGTGACCACTGAATAGACCTCATAAGTACTGTTTTCCGGATCTCTTACCAGAACTCGAATCCGTTTATACCCTGTATCCGGTGGATTAACAGACCCAGCAGCCATTAGATTATTACTAGGCACATAAAGCCTCTCCCATCGCCATTGGTAGTTGGGAAGATCCGCGGCGGCATAGGGAGTGAGATTCACGGGGTTAAGGGCTGGATTGCCGTATTCGAATTTCATGAACTCCTCCATCTTCTGTTTGGCAAGATACATGGCTTTGCCGGCCATCTCGGGTTTTCCGCTCCCCTTAACGGAGGCAATAAAGGGGACAATAATAGCCGGCAGAAGGATCCCGGCCATCACGATCACAATAATGATTTCAATGAGGGTGAATCCTTTACTTCTTTTTTTTTGCCTATACATGACCCCTTGAATCCTCGACCCCTTGACCCCTCTCATTAGGTAATGTTCACCTTTCCCGTATAAATCACAATGCTGATGGTTTTTGTCTGTCCCCCCCCGGAAACCGTTACTGATCCGCCTCCCCCGGTGGTGGGTTCTCCCAGGGAATTAAAGGTAATGGTGAAATTGTTAACAACCGTTGCCCCTGCTGGAAGTTGACCTGAAGAATCCAGACCGCTTCCGGGGTTGAAGGTGTAAACCGATGCCCCGGATGTAAAAATGACTCCCTTGGATATCCCCCTGGCCATGGCAAACTCCTGGGCATAGCGAATGTCGGAAGCGATCATGTAGGCCGCTCCATCCACCGCAGCCCGGGAAGATGTAGTTGTTTCCAATCGGGGAATGAAGACAGCGGCCAGGGTTCCGATGATGACCATGACCACGATCACTTCCACAAGGGTCATTCCCCTTGGGTTCGAGGGCCCAAGGGTTCGACGGTCCAAGGTTTTTTTTTCAGTTTTTTTCACTTGATCACTTGATTCCTTGAATCCGATCTTTGGCCATAATAGAAAAATCAAATTTTCTCCCCCGATCCACTATTGATTCCTTATAACTCCTGTGTTCTACCGGAAAAGAGCAGCAACGTTCCACCAGGGCAAAAATACGGCCAGGGCCAGGAATAGAATGCTCACTCCCATGAAAAGCGTTAAAATGGGTTCGATATAAGCGGACATTTTTTTAATGGCGTTTTCCGCTTCGCGGTCATAATACTCCGTAACGCTCATTAACATCTTATCCAATGAACCCGAAGACTCCCCAACCGAAACCATCTGAATGACCAGCGGGGTAAATCTCTTGGTTTCCCGCATGGCCGCAGTCAAACTTTTGCCTTCCTTGATTTTGAGGCCCATTTCATCAATGGTTTGGGAAAGGTGGGTATTTTGAATCGTGCCGGAAGTGACCTCCAGGGTCTGCAGGATGGGAATCCCGCTCCGGTTCAGCATGACAAAGGTGTAGGCAAACTGGGAGAGGGCAATTTTTAGAAAGATTTGCCCGAAAACCGGAATATGAAGTTTCCATCGATCCCAGCGGTTTTTCCCGCTTTCGGTCCCTAAATACCTTTTGATCAGCAAGGGAATTCCGCCAGCCCCTAAAAGGATTAGATACCAGTAAGCCTGAAAAACATCATTGATTCCGATCAGCGCCCTGGTCGGTAAGGGCAGGGGAGTCTTGAATTGAGCAAAGACAATGGCAAATCGGGGAATGACAAAAATTACCAGGACCCCAAGGGCGATGATCAGGGACACGACGATGATTTTGGGATAACGGGTGGCCTCTTTCACTCTCTGCCTGGTTCTTAATTCCCGATCGGCCAGAGTAACGAAACGGTCCATTGATTCGCCCAGCATTCCCGAGGTCTCCCCGGCTCGAATCATATTGATATAAATCAGGGGGAAAACATCGGGATACCTGGATATGGCCTGGGAGAGCGTACTTCCTCCTTCGATCTGGCGCTGGATTCCCGCCAATACGGACTTCAACTTTTTATTTTCGGTCTGTTCGATTAAACTCTCCATTCCGGCAAGCAAAGGCAGTCCTGCTTTGTATAGAGTGGAAAGTTGCTGGCTGAAGAAGATGAGATCTTCCATCTTTACCTTCTGAAATCGCAGCCAGAATTCCGATAGATCGGACAGGGCGCTCCTTCCCTCTTCCTTGATGTCAATGGGGAAATACCCTAATTGGTAGAGTCGGTCCCCGGCAATTTGTAGGGTAGGGGCGTCGATTGTCCCGGCTATGGACCTCCCCAATCTATCCCTTACCTTGTACTTGAAGTTTGGCATCGATTATTCTTTTTTGCTCAAATAAGATTTTACTTTGGCCATCAATTCATCGATGTTAAAAGGTTTGGTAATATACTCATCTGCTCCGGTTTCCATCCCCAAAATCCTATCCTTCTCCTGGATCTTGGCAGTTAGCATCAGGACGGGAATGTGCTTGTGCCTTTCATCGAATTTTAATAAACGGCATACTTTGTATCCATCCAGTTTCGGCAACATCAGGTCCAGAAGGATTAAATCCGGGGTTTCTTTACGGGCTAAATTCAATCCTTCCTCGCCGTTGAAAGATACCAGGACTTCATACCCTTCCGCCTCCAGGGAGAAACGGAGAGTTTCCACTAAATCGGGTTCATCATCTATGACCAAAATTTTGGGCTGAATCATCTTTGTCTCTTTACCCCCTCAACCTTTCTTTGGCTTTCCGGAAGAGGTCTCTTTTGGAAAGGACCTCATCGGGATAAGTGGCTGCCCCGACTTTGACGACTGGCGGGGCATTCAAACCATCACCGGGAATTTGGAGGAATTTTTCCTCAATCCGTTTCCGGATGACCAAAGACCCTTTTTTATCTGTGGCACACATGGCCACCAATATTTTTTCTCTGTTTCGTCTTAAGAGAATATCGCCCTTCCGGCAAAGGCATTTTTTCATTTCCCTCTCCACCTGATCCAATAAAGAATCCTTCGTCCCTTCTTCATCTCCCAATACTCCGACTAGAAAAAGAGTAAGCGAAGAGCGGCTCTCCTGGACCCGGCGGAACTCCCGATCCAGGATCATGCGAAAATGGGCTTCCCTCATTTCGCCCTTTGCGCCGGGCAAGGTAAAGGTAAAAGCGCTTCCTTGGCCGACTTGGCTTTCCACAAAGATTTTTCCCTGATGGGCTTCTACCAATCCTTTGGTGATGGCCAGACCCAAGCCTGTCCCCCCCACGGATCGCTGTAAGGATCCTTCCACCTGATGAAATTTTTCAAAGATCTTATCGAGTTGATCTGAGGGAATGCCGGGACCTGAATCTTTGACCGATATGGCTACCCTGTTTCCATCCCCATCATAGGGCTTTACCGAGATCACAATCTCCCCTCCTTCGGGGGTGAATTTGATCGCATTGCCTACAAGGTTGGTTAATATCTGCTCGACCTTCCCCCGATCGCCATAAACATCTGGGACCTCCTGGGAAATCTCCATTGCGAGCTTAATCGATTTCCCGTCGGCTTGGGGTTTGAATGAGGAAAAAATAAAATCTATGAGACCTCTTAAATCCATCTCCTCAAATTTCATCATCATCTTTCCGGACTCAATCCGGGATATATCCAGAAGGTCATTCAGGATGTTCATCAGGCGATTGATGTTTCTTTCAGCCATCGAAAGAAACTTTACCTGAGTCTCATTAATCGTTCCGGTCTTCCCTTTCAGGATCAACTGAACCGCATTCTTAATCGCGGCCAGGGGAGTTCTCAATTCATGGGAAGCCACCGATACAAATTCAGATTTGATTTCATCGATCTTGCGAAGTTCTTTAATGGACTTTTCCAGTTGCAGGATGAAATCACTTAGCCTCTTTAAGCGGCGTTTCTCCTCAAGAACCTTGTGCAGCCGAATCATCATCTCCGGAAGGTTAAGGGGCTTGGTGAGATAATCGCTCGCACCCCGCCTCATTGCCTCCAGCGCCGAATCAATGGTCCCCTGCCCGCTCATCAAAACCGAGACGATTTCGGGATTCGTATTGGTGATTTCATCTACCAATTGGAGGCCATTCAATTTGGGCATTTTCCAGTCAGTCAAAACCAGGTCAAATTTGTTGTCCTTGATTTTCTTAAGCGCTTCTTCTCCATTTTCGGCCAACTCTACCTCGAACCCCCCGAATTGGGTGAGCGCCTGATAAAGAAGACTCCGAATTTCTTGTTCGTCATCGACCACTAAAACCCTTTTTTCCATCTTTCACTCTTTTTCTTTTGGGGAAGGATTTCCTTTCCATGAAAGCCATTCATCCAGAGCATCCTTCTTGAACCTCCAGCTTCCGCCCACCTTGCGGCCGGGGATCTCCCCCTTTTTTACCAGCCTATATATGGTTCTGACATGAATGCTCAAATATTCCGCTGCTTCCTGTGGGGTCATAATCTCTTTCATAGAAATTACTCCAATCTTTCATTTTTAGCTTTGATGAACTTGTAAAAAGTCAGAACTCCCTTCATTATGTCATTCCGGCCCTGATTTTCATCGGGATAAACTCCAGCTGGAATCCAGTAAATTCAAGCAGTTCTGTCCGCCTAAGGCGGACTGCTTTCGCAGGAGTGACAGTTTTACGACTTTTTACGATACCATCATTTTTGTAGCTTTGATGAACTCGTAAAAAGTCATCACTCCGGTGGAAACCGGAGTCCAGAAAATTTATAACTAATTGAAAAAACCGGATTCCGGCTGGAGTTTATCCCGCACTTGATGCGGGGCCGGAATGACAGAAAAACGTCTTTTCAGACTTTTTACGAAGCCATCATAATTGATGATCTCGTAAAAAGTCGGCAGAAGAGTCATTGCGAGCGAAAGCGAAGCAATCTCGTTTTTATAAGTCCTTGAAAATACGGGATTGCTTCGTCGTCCCGCATTGGCGGAACTCCTCGCAATGACGAAAACGGGACTTTTTACGAGACCATCATAATTGAATGATTAGCAATTTTTATTCCAAAATGTTCCAAATTTTTAAAAATCAATTAACAACTGTGACCAACTGTTTATTATTTAAAAGCTATTAAAAATTTTGGGAAGAATTGAAAATTGGTAGTAAACGGGTAGGATCAGTACCTAAAAATGTACAATTTATGATATGCCCGTCAAAAAGAGAACAATAGATGACAAATATATGACTGCGGTATTTAAATTACCTTACCGAGACGGTGGGCTAAATAAGCGGAAGGCCTTAAGCTATGATCTTTTTATGAGCGGTTGCCGTGAGGCTCTTGCAAAAGTATTTTTTTGTGGTTCGACAAGCTTGTCCTCCGCGAACCGTTCACCCTTCGAGAACCTCAGGGCGAACGGTGAGTCGAAGGGCTCACCACGAACGGAAAAACTAAATAATTTCAACCTAAGCCCGTTCACCCTGAGCCTGTCGAAGGGTAAATTACGGACTTTTGCAAGAAGCTCCCGTGTATATCCAAAAGGGTGGCCTATTTCATATCGAGGGCGGATTCGCCGGATGGTCGTTCCCGGCCGCGGCCTGGATGGAATGAATCTTATCCAGAATACCGTTGACAAAAGCTCCGGAGTCATCCGCTCCGAATTTTTTAGCCAGTTCAACGGCTTCGTTGAGGGTGGATTTGAAAGGAATGTCCGGACATTGTAGAAGCTCAAAAGTAGCCAGGCGTAAAATATTGCGATCCACCATGGACATGCGCTTCAGGGTCCAATTTTCGGAATTTTCCTCGATGAACCGGTCAATCTGGCTCTGGTTCCGGCGCACCCCATCCACCAGTCGCTGGCAAAACTCCCGGGCCTTCGGCGAAGGTTCAAAGTTTTCCCAGTAAAGGTCCAAAACCTCACCGGCCTCCTCCTGGCTAATATCCAATTGATAAAGAACCTGAAGGGCAATTTCCCTCGCCCTCCGCCGGATACTCATTCAAAATCCTTACACCCATTCACCGCAGAGAGCGCAGAGACCGCTGAGAAAATAAATTAAAATTCAAAATACTAAACACAAATCACCTAAATCACGGGACTAAACAAATCCGCATCTTTAAAAGGCAATAACAAATATGTTATAAATTTAATTTAGAGGTTTGGATTTGTTTATGATTTAGGTCTTAATTTTTTTCTCTGTGTCCTCTGCGGTGAATATTTTTTATTTTTTCTCTTTCATTTCCCGGTAAAGATTGGCCATTTCGATGGCCGAGAGAGCTGCGTCCCACCCCTTATTCCCGGCTTTGGACCCGGCTCGCTCAATGGCTTGCTCTAAGTTGTCGGTAGTCAGCACGCCGAAGGCCACGGGGACTTCGCTTTCCATCCCAATCATGGCCACCCCTTTGGACACCTCAGCGGCGATGTAATCGAAGTGCGGTGTGGCTCCGCGAATGACTGCTCCCAAACAGATGACCGCGTCGTATTTTTTCGACAGGGCCATTTTGCGGGCTACCTGGGGAATCTCGAAAGCTCCGGGCACCTTGAGGATCTCAATGTCCTTCTCATCTGCTCCGTTGCGTATGAGCGCATCCAGCGCTCCGGCCAGAAGACGTTCGCAAACAAAGTCGTTAAACCGGCTGGCCACGATCCCGAACTTCATCCCTTTGGCAATAAGTTTCCCTTCGATCACTCTGGGCATTGGTTTTTCCTCCCCTTTTTAGAAGCAATCAGCTATCAACTAAATCTAAGACCTGTTTTCCTTTGCTGAAAGCTGATAGCTTTTTTCAATCGACCGATAAAAGATGCCCCATCTTCTTCTTTTTCGTCTTTAGATAGGCAATGTTCTTGCGGCTGGGTTTGATTTCTATGGGCACCCGTTCCACGACTTCCAGGCCATACCCTTGCAGGCCCACGATCTTTTTGGGGTTGTTGGTCATCAGGCGGATCTTGCGCACCCCCAGGTCCCTTAAAATCTGGGCTCCCAGCCCGTAATCCCGCAAATCAGGCTCAAACCCTAAAGCTGCGTTTGCTTCCACAGTGTCCTGGCCTTGATCCTGGAGGGCGTAGGCTTTCATCTTGTTGATCAACCCGATTCCCCGCCCCTCCTGGTGCATGTACACGATGACCCCTTTTCCCTCCCTGGAGACTATGCGCATGGCTGCGTGCAATTGTTCGCCGCAGTCACAACGCTGGGAGCCAAAGACGTCTCCTGTCAGGCACTCTGAGTGAACCCGGACCAAAACCGCATCTTTCGTAGGGATATCGCCCTTTATTAAAGCCAGATGCTGCTGGGTATCCACTTCGTTTGTGTAAGCAATGGCTTTAAAGTCCCCGCCGTAAACTGTTGGCAAGGTAGTAATGGCCGCCCGATGAACCAGGCATTCGTTCTGCAGCCGGTATTTAATCAGGTCGGCAATAGTTACAATTTTTAGGTTATGCTTCCGGGCAAAAATTTCCAGGTCGGGCATCCGGGCCATGGTGCCATCGTCGTTCATAATCTCGCAAATGACCCCGCTCGGTTTCAATCCAGCCAGCCGGGACAGGTCAACGGAACCTTCGGTCTGGCCCGTTCTGACGAGAACACCTCCGCGTTTAGCCTGGAGAGGAAAAACATGCCCGGGACGAACCAGGTCTTCGGCTTTGGCTCCTTCAGCGATCGCTGTTAAGATGGTAGTCGCCCGGTCAGCAGCCGAAATCCCCGTGGTCACCCCGCGCTTGGCCTCGATGGAAATAGTAAAGGCCGTCTTGAAAGACGAAGTATTGTCCGAAACCATCAAAGGAAGCTGAAGCTCCTTAATCTTGTCCTCCATCAAAGAGAGGCAGATCAGGCCCCTGCCGTATTTAGCCATGAAATTGACGGCCTGGGGGGTCACTTTCTCCGCGGCCAGGCAGAGGTCTCCTTCGTTCTCCCGGTCCTCGTCATCCACCAGGATGACCATTTTCCCTTTGCGAATATCCAATAATGCTTCATCGATAGCGCTAACTGGCATATCTTTTTGACTCCGTCTATTCTATTGGAAGCTCCTGCAAAACCCTAAACCCTGGATAGCCCGCTTTGTCCCCAGCAACATGCGCTGCAGGGCTTCGCCGGCAATGACTATTTTCTTTGATTATCTTTCATTGTCATCCAGCTATGGAAGGGCCTTGAAGCATTCTCATCTTTTTTACGTTTCTGCGGGGGCCTCATGGGATAAAACCGTGTTTAGATAGGAATTCGGCGTCAATGCGCGAGCTTCCCCGGGCCTGATCATCCCGCTGCCTCACGAATTTTTCTACGTATTTAGCAATCATATCATTCTCCAGGTTCACCCGATCCCCGACCTTCTTTTTTCCCAGAGTCGTTCTCTCGGCCGTATGGGGAATAAGCCTAACACTGAATTCCTGGTCAAGACATTCGGCTACGGTCAGGCTGATTCCGTCCACGGCCAATGATCCTTTTTCTATCAAGTAGCGGCCAATATCCAGGGGAACCCGGAATTGATAACGGAGGGAGTTTCCTTCTAGGGTAATTCCGGTGATTTCTCCTGTTCCATCCACATGCCCGGCCACTAAATGCCCTCCCAGGGGGTCGGACATCTTCAAGGCCGCTTCCAGGTTGACCGCTTGCCCTTCTTTAGCGCTGGAAAGAGTCGTTCGCTGAAGCGTCTCCGGAGAAACCTCCATAGTGAAGGTGCGGCCGGCAAGCTTCACCACAGTAAGGCAAACTCCATCAACGGCAATGCTGTCCCCGATCTTTACCGAACTAAGGTCGAGCCGGGTGGAGATCGTCAGGGAAATTCCCCCGCCCCTGCGGTCAATGATTCGTATATTTCCCACATCCTGGATCAGGCCGGTGAACATTAAAAAAATGCCTAAAGTTGATGAACTCGTAAAAAGTCCGAAAGCCCCTTTCCCCGTCATTCCGGCGAAAGCCGGAATCCAGTAATTTCCAGGATTTATCAAACCTCTGGACTCCGGTTTTCACCTGTCTGCCAGGCACAGGCAGGCCGGAGTGACGACTTTTTACGAAGCCATCAAAGTTGGAAAGAAGCCTTTTCCTTTTATAATTCTAACATACCCCTCACTCTATTGGCAAAAGCTATTCCTCTTTACCAATGGCTCCTTCGATCAGCAGGTCGGGACCGATGTGCCGGGCTTTAAGAATTTTCACTAACTGCGCATCTTTGATTCGAAGGGTTCCTTCTCCGCCGATTATTCCAGGCGCTAACTTACCGCCGAGGATCATTGGAGCAATAAAGAAAAGGAGCCTGTCAACTATGCCTTCTTTTATGGCGCTGGCGTTTAAGGTGGACCCGCCTTCCAGGAGGATTGAGACAATGCCGCGGCTGGCCAGCTCCCCCATTAGTGCGTTTAGGTTAACCCCTCCCTGAGCGTCGTTTTCGATGACCAATACTGCCAGTTTTGCTTTAGTCATTTGCTTCATCTTGGAAGAAGAAGCTGCCTTGGTGGTGGCTACCAGCGTGGGGTATTGCCCGGCCGTACGGACCAACCGGGAGGTTAGAGGAATTCGCAGATGGCTATCAACGATAACCCGCAGCGGATGGCCGGCCCGCCTTACACCAGGAAGTCGGACATTCAACAGCGGGTCATCTTTCATAACCGTGCCAATCCCTACCATCACTGCGTCCATGGTTTGCCGCAGGCGGTGGACATAATTCCGGGAAACAGCACCGGAGATCCAGCGCGCATCACCGGACCTGGTGGCGATTTTCCCGTCCAGGCTGGCGGCTGCTTTTAAGATCACGAAAGGTTTTCCGGAAGTAATAAATTTACAAAAGGGCGCGTTTAATTCCCGGCATTCTTTTTCCAATATTCCAACATCGACCCGAACCCCCGCTCTTCTCAAACGCCTGATCCCCCGGCCTGAAACTAAAGGGTTAGGATCCTTCATCCCGGCAACTACCCGTTTGATTCCCCCATCCAGAATTGCCGAAGTGCAGGGAGGAGTCCTTCCAAAATGATTGCAGGGTTCTAAATTTAGATAGAGGGTTCCCCCGCAAGCCCTCTTTCCAGCCTGTCTGAGCGCCAAGATTTCAGCATGGGGCTCTCCCGCCCGATGATGGTAACCCCTCCCAACGATGGTTTTCCATTTGACAATGACCGCCCCAACCATCGGATTGGGGCTCGTCTGCCCCATGCCTCTTTTAGCCAGCCGCAGGGCCAGCCGCATATACTTTTCGTCTATATTCATAAAAAACCGGCGCAAGGTTCAAGGCTTAAGTTAAAGATTCTGTAACACTTTAGCTCTTTGAAAAAAGGTGTGTTGTAAAGGCCAAGGGATTCCGGGGGCCGGGGGCCAGAGCGGAATCCGCCTTAGGCGGAGAATCATAAGGCGCTTATTTCTCCGCATATGGGGCGGACAAGAACCCCCGCCTCCTCCGGAGGAAAAGATCTTCTGTCCTCGTGGCCAAGCGGAAACCCAACCGATGCTTCCGGCGCGTTCCGCTCTAACCCCCGGCCCAAAACAAAGGCTTTTATACCATTTTTTCAAATCGCTAAACTGTTACAAAATTCTTTGTTTTTTTACACCTTAGGCCATGCGCCTTGCGCCCTGAGCCTATATTTTATTTTTTTTGCCCTTTTTCCAAAAGTTCCTTCACCTCGTTCATGAATTCGTTGACATCCTTGAAAGAACGGTAGACCGAGGCAAAGCGCACATAAGCCACTTCGTCGAGGTTTTGCAGCTCCTGCATGATCTGTTCTCCGATCTCCCGGCTTTGCACTTCCCGCTCTCCTGCTTCTTCCAGACGCTGCTCAATGCGCTCCGCCATTTTTTCCAGGACCTCTACGCTGATCGGACGTTTTTCACAGGCTCTGTGCAGGCCGGCCAGGATTTTTCCCCGATCGAAAGTCTGCCGGCGCCCGTCCTTCTTGATCACCAGGGGCATGGTTTCTTCCACCCTTTCATAGGTGGTAAATCGGCGCTGACAATTGGCGCATTCCCGGCGGCGGCGGATCATGCCTCCTTCCTTGCTCAGTCGGGAGTCAATAACCCGGTCATCGATGTGCTGACAAAAGGGACAACGCAATTTGAACCGACCTCTTAGCGGAAAGGAACAGAAGCGTCCCTTCCCTTATCTGGGCTTCCTAAACTTCTGTTCGAAAACAGATTCTTCTCCCAATAACCCGCGGTAAAATTTTTTAAGAAAATAACCGATACGATACCGACATAAGCCCCGGCAATTACATCGCTGAGATAATGGGCCGTAATAATCATCCGGCTCACCCCCACCATCAAAGCAAAAAGACCAAAAAAAGGCCAGTATTTTCTCCAAAAGAAGGAAAGCGCCATGGCTATAGCAAAGGCGGTAGTGGTATGTCCTGAAGGGAAAGAAACGAGGGCATGTTCTATCTCGAAGAAAGTAAAACCGTAAAGGCCTTTGCTAAAAAGCATTTCGGGCCGGTAACGGCCGGCGGTGAAGCGGACGACGTTTACCAGAATCCCGGATATCACAATAGAGACGAAGAAAAAAAGGGCTCGCTGAGCGTTAATGGTCTGTTTGGAAACAAACCGGAAAAACAGGAATAAGGCAAAAGAGCCGATTAAATACCAGGTGGAAATCCCCAGCTCGGTAACCACCCCAAAAAAATTGCGCACCCCAGCATCCATATTCCGGCAATAGACGGCCAGAGGGATATCGATAAAAAGATAGCTTAAGGCCACCAGAATAAAAAGGACCGCCAGAGACCGGTAGAAAAGAGGATTAAGGTTTTTCATTTTTCATCCCTTGATAATTTTTGCACCACACATATTCAATCTGGTTCACTTTGCCTCCATTCAGGAGAATATCAATTTTTTTGGCCGCCCTGACCTCGCCGCACTTGAATTTTTGGGAAATATCCTCGTGGGTAAAATGGGTATTGACGAAAAGAAGATCGTACCCGTGAGGAGAATTCTTCTGCCAAAAATCAAACTGGTCAAATCGGCGATCGATCACAAAAACCTCATTTTGATAGGGCAAAGAATAATACATCATCCGGCTGCCCATCGTCCAGTTGGTCACGGCCAGGGCTTTAAGGGATTGGGGATTCTCTTTAAGAAGGGTATTGGCCTCCTTAGAAATCTCTGCCCAGCCATAGATGTCCTGAAAGGGAGATTGAAAATCGGGAAAAGTAAAAAACTTCGCGGATAGTTCCACGTAAAGCAGCAGGGTTACGACCAAACTGAATCCCAAAGAAAATTTCAGAAAAAATCTTTTTTTTCTGCTTACTTCCTGGCACAAAAAATAAATCCCAATGGGTATGAAGAGCAAATAGAAAAGGCTATTCCAGTGAGGGAGAACGGGGTCATAAAGGGCCGGGTAACAAAAAAAAGTTAGAATGGTTCCGCCAAAATAAAAGGCCAGACGGATCCAATCGTTTGCTGAGCGGAAGGCCTTAAAAAACCCGTAAAAAGCTATGAGAAATAAAAAGGGGCTGTAGCTGCCAAACTGGGCCAATAGCGAAAGGGAAAAGTTCTGGAAACTCATCGCTGATGAGCCGGCCATACGGCTTCCCTGATAGCCAAAGCTGACCCACTGATTTTGCAGGTTCCAATAAATGACCGGAGTAACGCATAAAATGGCCATGCCGGCGGCCATCAGCATATATTTGGAAAACAGCAAATCAGTTCTCTTCTTCGAAAGAGAATAAATCAGAAGCGGCGGGATCAGCAATGCCGCCGTATATTTGGCCAGCCCGGCCAGTCCCAAAAGAACCCCCAAATAGATAAAATATTTCCTTTCACCGCTTTCGACAATTTTTATTATCACCGGCATGAGCAAAAGGGCCAGCACCAGGAAAAGAGAATCCGGCAAAAGCATCACACTTAGGGCATTCAATAGAAAGGAGCTATTCAACGCTAAAACCCCCAACAGGGAAATGGGGGGGGAATGAGAAACTCTGAGCATAAAACCATAGGAGAGGTAAGAGAGCAGCGCAAATAAAACAATCGCGGGCAGTCGGGCCAGAAATTCGTTAGTCCCCAATGAATAATAGATGAGGGCATGGATCCAGCCGACCAGGGGAGGATGATCGACGTAGCTTAAGTCTAAATGCCTGGCATACAAAACGTAGTGGGCTTCGTCAACGCCCAGGCCAAATGAAGGAACGACGGCCAGGCGGATAAGGCTGAAGAAAAATATGCTAAGAAAAAGGAACCGTTCCGGCTTCCTCTCTATCCAGGAATAGACGACCTGGATTTTGCCCCGCCCACCCCCAAGGTGAACAGGTAGCCGGGCCTTTGCGGGAATGAGTCGGCTTGTTGTTTGAATTTCGGGCGATTTCAAATTCTTGAAAGGTTAAAGAGAAAGCTGCTCAATTTATTTAAGTGGTCCGGGGAGATGTCCACAAATTTCAATCCCGACCGATAATCCCTGTTTTCACCCAGGTGGATATCCACCCAAGCCACCTCAGTCAGCATCTCCACCTGCTCTAAATCAGAACCGGCGGGGAAAAAGAGTTTGACCTGTAAATATTGGCCTAATTCTGGTTTTTCCGCGAGATAGGCCATCAAGCCCCCTTCACTGACATTGCCCGCGCGGCCAGGATGATCCGTCGAGGCATTGACTGGATGGTATTCGATCGGCAAATCCACTGAGAACCTGGGATGCCTGCGCCTTTCGAAATTGGCCAGTCCAAAACGGCTTTTCACCTTTTTTTCTTCTTCTGTCGTTTCCATTTTTAACGGCTTCTCCTGGCTCTTGCGGTGTAGTGCAAAATTATCGTTATATTTAAGAAAAGTCCAATTGCCGCCAGAAGTTTTTAATTGTCCTCTTAGCCTTTGCCCCTCTGGCGGGTGGAAATGTGGGCTTCCATCAACATCTCCCGGGATAAATCATCCCCGTATCCGCTCTCATAGATGATCTCTTTGATACCGGCGTTGATGATCATCTTGGTGCAGATCACGCAGGGGAGGTTTGTACAGTAAAGGGTGGCCCCCTGAATGCGAATTCCGTGAAAGGCAGCCTGGATGATGGCGTTTTGTTCGGCGTGCAACCCCCGGCAGAGTTCATGGCGTTCCCCCGAGGGAATCTGATTCTTCTCCCTAAGGCAGCCGCCCTCCAGACAGTGGGCCAGGCCCGAAGGAGCCCCGTTATAACCCGTGGCCAGGATGCGTTTGTCCATGACCAGGACGGCTCCCACCTGCCGGCGGATACAGGTAGCCCGCTTGGCCACCAGGCGGGTAATGTCCATGAAATACTCTTCCCAGGTTGGACGATTCATGGCAGGCCTCAAGTGTATGCCGCTTCGCTCGAAGAAGCTCAAGCGGGGCGGGAAATATGCAAATAAGGCATGATTACTTTTTTCGGCAATGGCGAATTTTTTCATCCAGGGATTCGATCTTTTCCAGCCGGCGTTGGTGGTGTCCCCCCTGGAAGGTGCTCTCCAGCCAAACCTTGAGGATCTCCCTGGCCAGATCTTTTCCGGTCACCCTTCCGCCCAGAACTAAAATGTTGGCATCGTTATGCTCCCGGCTCATCCGCGCCGCGTAAAGGTCATTACAGAGGGCTGCCCTGACTCCGGGAAAACGATTGGCCACGATGGACATGCCAACGCCGCTGCCGCAGATCAGGATGCCCCGTTCAAATTCTTTCCGGGAAACCTTCTCGGCCACGGCAGAGGCGATGTCCGGGTAATCAACAAAAATTTCTCCGGGAGCGCCCAAATCGGCCACTTCGATTTTTTGCTCGATAAGGAAAGCCGCCAAATGGGCTTTCAGCTCAAAGCCGGCGTGGTCGCTGCCGATGACTATTTTCATGTCACTGTTCGAATTTCTTGAAAGCGAGGACCGCGTTGGTGCCCCCAAAGCCAAAAGAATTGGATAAAGCAATCCGCACTTCGGTTTTCCGAGCCACGTTGGGCACGTAATCCAGATCGCACTCTGGATCCGGGGTCTCGTAGTTGATCGTCGGGGGAATCACTCCCTGAAAAATGGTCAGGACGGTGAAGATTGTCTCTACACCGCCCGCTCCCCCCAGGAGGTGGCCAGTCATGGATTTAGTTGAGCTCACCGCCAACTTTTTGGCGTGCTCTTGGAATACGGTCTTAATGGCCATCGTTTCGTAGATGTCATTGTAATAAGTGGAAGTTCCATGGGCGTTTATATAGTCCACTTCTTCAGGCTGAATCCCGGCGCTTCTCAGGGCCATGGCCATGCAGCGGGCCGCGCCTTCTCCGTCAGGCGAAGGAGCGGTGATGTGGTAGGCGTCTCCGTTGAGCCCATAGCCGATGATTTCCGAATAGATCTTGGCCCTCCGGTTAAGGGCATGGGTTAGCTCTTCCAGGATAATAATGCCGCAGCCTTCGGCAATGACGAATCCGTCCCGATCCTTGTCAAAGGGTCGTGATGCTTTTTCCGGCTCATGGTTGCGGGTGGAAAGAGCCTTCATGGCGTTAAATCCGCCTACGGCCAGGGGGGTAATCGTCGCTTCGACTCCTCCGGAGATAATGGCATCGGCATCGCCCCGCTGGATCATTCTCCAGGCGTCTCCGATGTTATGATTGCCCGTGGCGCAGGCAGTAACCACAGAGGAATTCGGCCCTTTAGCCCCGAAGCGCATGGAAATCTGACCGGGGGCTTCATTGACGATGAGAGCGGGGATGAAAAAGGGAGAGATGCGGCCAGGTCCCTTTTCCATAAGGATTTTATGGAAAGACTCGATGGTGGTCAACCCGCCAAGTCCGGCCCCCACCACTACACCTACCCGGTCGGCATTCTGGGGAGTGATTTTGAGTTGGGAATCTTCTGTGGCCATGATGGACGCAGCCATGGCGTATTGGATGAAGATGTCCATCCGTTTGATCTCTCTTTTGTCGATGAAATTTTCTGGCACGAAGCCTTTAACTTCTGCGGCGATCTGGGTATCGAACCCCGTGGGGTCGAATTTGGTGATCCTGGCCACGCCGGATTTCCCCTGGATGAGCGCCTGCCAGGTATTTTCCACGCCAATGCCCAACGGAGATACCATCCCAAGTCCGGTGACCACTACTCTCCGTCCCAACATAAAACCTCCCTGTCCAAAGACAAGAACATCATCGGACCCCCGCTATCGATCTTTCCGGCCTCGGCCTGCAAATTTTTCTCCCTCAGGAGCTCGATTGATGTCTTATTAGATGTGTTCAGTGATATAATTAACGACATCCTGGACGGTCTGGATCTTCTCCGCATCTTCATCGGAGATTTCCAGCCCGAATTCCTCCTCCATGGCCATGATCAGTTCTACCAAATCCAATGAATCGGCGCCCAGATCATCTGTAAAGGAAGCCTCCATGGTCACTTCTTCCTCGCTCACCCCCAACTGCTCCACGATGATCTCGACTACCCTCCGTTCCACTGATTTTTCCACAATCGCACCTCCTTTAAAATCTTCCGTACGAATCTAAATAAATTTCAAGGTAAATTCTTTTAACTTTTTTGCCAAATAGTGTCAAGGGTGATTCGGACACCCTATCATTTTTTATCCCTGGCGAATCACATATACATCCCGCCGTTGACGTTTAGCACCTGGCCGGTGATGTAATCTGCCGCCGGGCTGGCCAGGAAAAGCGCCGCCTCGGCTACATCTTCCGGACTGCCCAGCCGTTCCATGGGAATCTGTTTGATCAAGATTTCCCTTCCCTTCTCGGGGATAGCCTGGCTCATGGCCGTATCGATGAACCCCGGAGCCACGGCATTCACCTGAATGTTCCGGCTGGCGTATTCCCGGGCGATGGACTTGGTGAAGCCGATCAGACCGGCCTTGGAGGCGGCGTAATTGGACTGACCGGCATTCCCCATCTGGCCAGTGACCGAAGCGATATTCAGCACTTTTCCGCCTTTTTGTTTTAGGAAAGGGCGCAGGGCAGCTTTGGTGCAATGGAATGCCCCTTTCAGGTTTACAGAAATAACCAGGTCCCATTCTTCCTCTTTCATGCGTAAAAGGACTTGATCCCGGGTAATTCCAGCGTTGTTAACCAGGATGTCCAGGCGGCCAAATTTTTCCAGGGTTTGTTGCACCATCGCTTCAGCCTCCCGGGCATCAGCGACGTTCCCCCCCACAGCCAGCGCTTCCTGGCCGAAGGACTCAATTTCCCGGCAGGTCTCCTTAGCTTTCTCCAGGTTGATGTCGGAAAGCGCTACTCTCCCCCCCTCGCGGGCAAAAAGCAGGGCAATGGCTCTTCCAATGCCCTGGGCTCCGCCGGTAATCAAAGCGACTTTTCCTAAAAGCCTCTCACCCATCAGCCTCTCCTTATTTACTGGCATACTCTTTAATCAGCGACTGGCCGATGACGTTGCGTTGAATCTGATTTGTTCCTTCATAGATCTGCAGGATTTTGGCGTCGCGCATCATCTTTTCTA
Source organism: Deltaproteobacteria bacterium (assembly GCA_016875165.1). Classification (GTDB taxonomy): domain Bacteria; phylum Desulfobacterota; class SM23-61; order SM23-61; family SM23-61; genus JAHJQK01. The sequence goes on along the minus strand of VGSF01000007.1, from coordinate 57,390 downwards.
CCGGGTAATCCCGCATGAACCCATAGCCGCCGAAAATCTGCACGGCATCAACCGTCACCTTCATGGCCACATCTGTGGGAAATAGTTTGGAGATGGCCGAGTACCTGGAGATGTCCTTGGGATTAGTATCCACCCAACGGGCTACGGCGTAAACCAGAGCGCGGGCGGCTTCGATCTCTGCGGCCATGTCGGCCAGTATATGCTGGACAGCCTGGAAGGAAATAATCGGCTTTTCGAACTGGCGCCGCTCCCTGGCGTACTCCACAGCCGCCTCAAAGGCCCCCTGGGCCAATCCGACAGCCTGGGCGCCAATCCCCGGCCTGGTCTTGTCCAGCGTGCGCATGGCTACGATGAACCCCAGCCCTTCCCGTCCGATAAGACTCTCTTTGGGAACCCGGCAGTCCTCGAAGACAAGCTCCCGGGTCATTGAACAGCGGATACCCAATTTCTTTTCTTTTTTGCCGAAGTTGAACCCGGACATGCCTTTTTCCAAGAGGAAAGCGCTGGCCCCGCGCGGACCTTTGGCTTTGTCCGTCAGGGCAATCACGGAATAAAATTCCGCTTCACCCCCATTGGTGATCCACTGCTTCGTTCCGTTAAGGATGTAAGAATCTCCATCGCGCTTGGCCGTAGTGCGGATTCCCCCGGCGTCACTCCCGGCGCCGGCTTCCGTAAGGCCGAATGCCGCCAGTTTCCGCCCGGAGGCCACATCCGGCAGGTATCTTTTCTTCTGCTCTTCGCTGCCGAAGAGGAGGAAGGGATATGATCCCAGGCCGGAGGCGGCAAAGGACACAGAAACCCCGATACAGGCGCGGGAGATCTCCTCAATGGCCAGGCAATTCTCGAAAGAGCCATACCCCAGGCCGCCATAATCTTCGGGAATGTACACTCCGAAAAGGCCGACATCGGCCAGATATTTCAAAGGCCCCCAGGGAAATTCTTCTTTTTCATCCAGTTCCGCGCGCACGGGCATCACCCGCTCCTGGGCGATTTTTCGCGCCAGGTCCCGGATGGCTTTCTGATCCTCGTTCAAAAAATAATCCATTCTTTGCCCATCTCCTTTTAAATTAAAACAATATTGCCGCAGAGGGCCCAGAGATCACAGAGATATAAAGAAAGATGTTAAAAAAGACAATTTAGAACACAAATAACCACAGATAAATATAGATAAAATAAAAAAATCGTAACAGTTTAGCGATTTGAAAAGATGGTACAAAAGCCTTTGTTTTGGGCCGGGGGTTAGAGCGGAACGCGCCGGAAGCATCGGTTGGGTTTCCGCTTGGCCACGGGGACAAAAGATCTTTTCCTCCGGAGGAGGCGGGGGTTCTTGCCCGCCCCATATGCGGAGATATAAGCGCCCTATGATTCTCCGCCTTAGGCGGATTCCGCTCCGGCCCCTGGAATCCCTTGACCCTTACGACACACCTTTTTTCAAAGAGCTAAAGTGTTACAAAAAATCTTAATAAAATTTTCAGAAATTGAACTTTAGTAGTACAGAGAATAATAAAAAACAGCCAAAAAAGGAAATCATAACAAACAAGAGCCTCTTGCAAAAGTATTTTTTTGTGGTTCGACAAGCTTGTCCTCCGCGAACCGTTCACCCTCCGAGAACCTCAGGGCGAACGGTGAGTCGAAGGGCTCACCACGAACGGAAAAACTAAATAATTTCAACCTAAGCCCGTTCACCCTGAGCCTGTCGAAGGGTAAATTACGGACTTTTGCAAGAAACTCACAAAAAAGAATTTTTCTGTTTATCTTTGAATAATTCTTTTTGCTGAATGTTTGAGTCCTTATTCTCTGCGGCCTCTGCGCGCTCTGCGGTGAAAATAAATTTACCAGCGGATAACCGCCGAGCCCCAGGTAACCCCGGTGCCGAAAGAACACAGCAGCATCAAATCTCCGGCCTTCACTTTTCCTTCTCGCTGAACTTCATCCATGGCTATGGGGATGGTGGCGGAGGAAGTATTCCCGTATTTCTCGATGTTTAAAAAAACCTTCTCCATGGGAAAACTAATGAGTTTGGCCGCAGCCTCGATAATGCGCGTGTTGGCCTGGTGGGGAATCATGATGTCGATGTCCTGGCTTTTGAGTCTGTTATATTTCAAGGCTTCCTGGGAAACGTCAGCCAGAGCCCGCACGGCCACTTTAAAGAGCTGATTTCCGGCCATCTTTATGTAATGCATGCCTTTGTCCACGGTCTCGTGAGAAGACGGATTAGCCGACCCCCCTCCGGGCATGTAGAGGAGTTCCCAAAGCGCCCCGTCGGAGTGCAGATGGGTGGAAAGAATTCCCCGTTCCCCTTCTTCCCCCGCGAGAATAATCGCCCCCGCCCCATCCCCGAAAAGGACACAGGTTCCCCGGTCGGTCCAGTCGGTCACTTTGGACATGATCTCCGCGCCCAGGACCATGACCTTTCGGCTCGGATCTTCTTTGATGAATTTGTCCGCCAGGGAGAGGGCGTGGATAAAGCTCGTGCACCCGGCTGAGACATCGAAGGCCGCGGCTTTCTTGGCTCCGATCTTGGCTTGAATGAAGCACCCCGTGCAGGGGAAGAACATATCCGGGCTGTTTGTTCCGGTGATGATGAAGTCCAGGTCTTCCGGCGCAAGACCGGCCATCTCCAGAGCCCTAAGGGCTGCCTGAGTTCCCAGGTCCGACGTGGAGGTGTTTTTCTCCGCAATCCGGCGCTCCCTGATCCCGGAACGGGAGATAATCCATTCATCGGAGGTCTCCACCATCTTCTCCAAATCAAAGTTAGTCAAAACCTTTGGAGGAGCGTAAGAACCCGTAGCAATTATCCGCGACCTGATCATCTCTTCTTCCCTTCGCTTGGCAATCCTTTTCCTCCGCCAGGCAAGAATAGAGGAATCCGCATGCAGAGCGATTCTTTCAGTTAATAATTTTTTCTTTGATCTGCTCCCAGACTTTGGACAAGTTCTTACCGCCCAGCCGCTGGAGGTCTTGATTCTCTTCCAGGTTGCGCACCAGGAGCTTAGGAAGGCCGATCTGGGCAAAATCGTGGGCCAGGCGAATTGCGTTCTTTATAGCTTTGGCTGAAGAACGCCCATGGCCAATGATGACCACTCCATCCACACCCAGGAGGGGAGCGCCGCCGTATTCAGAATAATCCAGTTTTTTCTTGACGTCGTTTATGGCGTGGCGGGCAAATAAATAGCCGATTTTAGCCCGCAAGCTGGCTTGCAGCTCCTGCCGGATCATGGCCCCGATGGCCTCGGCCAGGCCCTCGCAGATCTTTAAAGCCGCATTGCCCACAAACCCGTCACAAATAACCACGTCAGCCCGGCCATTGAAAATATCCCGTCCCTCAACCGGACCGATATACCCGATCGAGCTCTTCCTCAGGATGGCGTTGGTCTCCCGGATCAACTCGTTACCCTTGGATTCTTCTTCGCCATTGCTCAGCAAACCCACCGCGGGCCGCTCTTGCTTAAGGATATATTTGGCGTAGGCCTCACCCATGATGGCAAACTGGACCAGGTGAAAGGATTTGCAGTCCACATTCGCCCCGGCATCAAGTAAAAGGGTCCAACCCTTTAAGGTGGGGAAGATCGTCCCAATGGCCGGCCGGTCCACGCCGGGTAATTTATCCAATATGAAGACCGCAGTGGCTAAAACAGCTCCGGAATTTCCGGCGCTTACCACAGACGAGGCTTCTCCCTTCTTGAGCAGGTCGAAGGCCACTTTAATTGAAGAATCTTTCTTTTTGCGGATGGGAGTCAGGGGAGATTCATCCATACCCACTGCTTCCGAAGCGTGGACAAAAGTCAGGGGAAGCGAATTGCTCCCCGGGTATTTGGCCGCTTCCCGGCGGATGATCTTCTCATCCCCGACCAGCGCTACGTGTATCCCGTGCTCGCCAGCCGCAAGCACCGCCCCTTCCACGATACTTTGGGGGGCGAAGTCTCCGCCCATGGCATCTACGGCAATTTTCATTGGTTATCTTTCCCTTCAGGTTTCTTCCGTTTCGACCACCGTCCGCCCCTTATAACTACCGCAATGGGGGCAAACCCGGTGGGGTGCTTTTGGTTCCCCACACTGCTGACAGGTGGAAAATTGGGGGGAAGCAAGGCGATCATGGGTTCGCCGCTTATCTCTTCTTGTTTTGGAATGTCTCCGTTTGGGGTTGGGCATAAAATTTCACCTCATGGTTATTAAACCCGGAAGCTCTTTAAGGGCTCGAGCCGGGGGTCAACTACTTCCTCTGAACAATGGCAATTTTCTCGGTTCAGGTTCTTTCCACACTTAGGGCATAATCCCCGGCATTCTTCCCCACATATAGCCTTGGGAGGAAGGGTTAACAAAATTTGATCCTGCACCAGGGGAGCGACATTTATTTCTCCCCCTTGATAATACTCTGTCTCCAGATCTTCTGGACTCAGCTCAATTTCCTCCGGCAGAGGAAAATCAGGCTTGGGTTTTAAACTGGTGGTAAATTCCGACGTCAGAGTCCTTAGAAACGGTTCAAGGCACCGGGCGCAAATCCATTCTACCCTGACTTCTATCCGGCTGCGGAGTAGTATAACCCTGCCGGACCGAGAAAGGTTTAAATGTGTCTTGATCGGTCCCGTGAAATGAAATGGCCTCTTGGTCTCCCCGGCCAAGCGCTCTTCCATCCAGTTTTCATCCTGGATAAAGGTTTCCTCTCGACCTTCTCCGCTGATCTCATCAACGCGAAATTTCAAGGTTCTTTTCCAAAGCCGAGAATAAATTTTAAAGTTTTAATATATAATGAATTGTTTCTTTGTCAAGAAGAAATCTTTTCCTCACCCTTGTTTTACCTCCTTATTCGTGTTAAATGAATAGAATATTTTGCCTTTTTATAAGCTGTGGGGGTCTGGAGGTGGACTTTGGAAATCAAAGAATTCCAGAATTTGATTAGGGAACTCTACCTATCTCGCGACGCTAAACGGGGTGCGGATAAAACTTTCCTCTGGTTTCTGGAAGAGGTCGGGGAACTCACCCGAGCTTACCGGCGGGGAGAAAAGGGAAACCTGGGCAAAGAGATGGCTGACGTCTTTGCCTGGCTGGCCTCGATGGCCAACCTCCTTAGCGTGGACCTGGAGTCCGAGGTCCTGAAAAAATACCCAAAGGTATGCCCAATCTGTTCATCTGCCCCCTGCACCTGTCCTTTTCCCTGACTTTTTCTTGCCCCCCTTCACTTTTGAATAAATTGATGAAATCACTGTGATAGACGAAGCCCGAACGGGAGGGGGATGAAAGAGGGAGCACCGGCGGGAACAAGATTGGACCATAGCCCATGCTTTTCTTCCGCAAAGAAAAGGCGGGATCGTAGGAATACAGATCATCATGGAGGGAAGCCCCGCCCTCAGCCATGAAAGAAGTCTTGCCTTGTGCTCCCGAGAGATTCCCCCTCCCGTGCGGGCCGTGTCCTTTTTATCATTCTGGAATCATGAACGAAAATCAAAAGTGAAGGGGGGCAAGCTGACTTTTTCCCTTGACAAAAATCTATTGACAAAGGATATTAATAAGGCATTTTTTTAAAAGATGAGAGAATGCGGCCGAAACTATGAAAGATTTTTCCAAAATTGCTTTGATTTTCCCCGGCCAGGGGTCCCAATATTCCGGGATGGGAGGGGATCTTTATGAAAAATTCCCCGCTTCCCGTACGGTCTTCGACCGGGCCAACCAAATTCTGGGATACAACCTCTGCCACCTTTGTTTTGATAAGGATGAGAAACGATCCCTGGAAAAGTTCAAAACATGGCTGGAAAACGTCGGTGATCGGCTGCATCTGGAATTCATCGGCCGCCTGGGAACGAGGATTCTCGACCAGACCCGGTACTCCCAGCCGGCTATCTTTACCGCCTCGGTGGCTTGTTACGAAGCCTTTCGGGAACTTCTGAAAGAAAGGGGTCTGGCCCTGGATTTCTATGTCACGGCCGGCCACAGCCTGGGGGAATACGCCGCGCTTTACGCTGCCGGGGCAATAGATCTCGAAACCGGCGTACGGCTGGTCAAAGCCCGGGGGGAGTTCATGCAAAGCTGCGGCGAAGAGATCGGCAATGCCGGCCTTCTCTCCATCCTGAGCCGGGAAAAGATCGGCGACATCGAAGTCGTCTGTAAATCGTCAAAAACCTACACCGCCCTTTATAACACGGACTTTCAGATAGTGGTCGGCGGGTTCGATGATAATTTGAAGAACGCCAAAAGAGTAGCCGAGCAGATGGGGCTGAAAGCCATTCCCTTAAAGGTTAGCGGCCCATTCCACACCTACCTCATGAAACCAGCCGCGGAAAAAATGGAAACTTTCATAAAAAAGATGGACCTTCGCCTGGCCAGACGACCCATTATCGCCAACACCTCCGCCCAGGGGATCGTTGATCCCCGGCACATCGCCGAAGAGCTGGTAAGTCAGATTCACAATCCGATTTTATGGAAATCCTGCGTGGATAAAATGATCGCCAGCGGGGTGGAACTTTTCATCGAGATCGGCCCTGGAAAAGTGCTCACCGGCATGATCAGCAAAATCAATCCGAACGTCAAATTTCTCAACATGGAAGATAAGGCCTCTATGGAGAAAGCCATCCAGGAGCTGGAAACTTACTTGTCGTAGTTCATTATTCCTCCGAGATTAAAATAATAGAGAACCGGGAAAGGGAATAGGGGCAGAATCCCCGCTCCGGTGGCCAAAAAAAGGCCATTGAATCTGTTAGAAGCCTGTGGCAGCATATATTGATGGTCTCGTAAAAAGTCCCGTTTTCGTCATTGCGAGGAGTTCCGCCAATGCGGGACGACGAAGCAATCCCGTATTTTCAAGGACTTATAAAAACGAGATTGCTTCGCTTTCGCTCGCAATGACTCTTCTGCCGACTTTTTCCAAGATCATCATATATTGCTGGTTTCGTAAAAAGTCTGGCAATGCGGTTTTCCGTCATTCCGGCGAAAGCCGGAATCCAGTTATTTCAAGATGTTCTGGACCCCGGCTTTCGCCGGGGTGACGACCTAAGAGACTTTTTCCCAGATCATCTGCCATTCTTAAAAACCAGGTTCCCAAAAAATTAGGACACCTCCTTAGGGGGTGAGTTTTGCACTAAATAATAGAGGAGGGTAATTATGAACAGGGGAATCATGAAAGTTGGCGTTCTAATGTTACCATTATTTTTTATTTTAACCTGGGGTGAGGCCCATGCCCAGGCCAAGCCGGTGGGCCCATCCATCACCCTGAAAATCTCCCATCAATGGCCGGCGGGAACAATTGACAAAGGTGATTTCCGGGATCGCCTGTGTCGCCTTTTTGCCAAAAAGGTTGAGGAGAGGACCGGCGGGTCTCTGAAATTTGAGATTTACCCAGCCTCAGCCCTTTTTAAGCCAGTTCCCCAATATGACGCCATGCTCAAAGGGGCCCTGGACATGTCGGTCTATCCCCTGGATTATGCCGCCGGTAAAATTCCTCAACTTTCCATAACGCTTATGCCCTGCGTGGTCAAAGACCATTACCAGGCCATGCGCTGGAAAGACGCGCCCATAGGCAAAGCAATTGAGAAGCTCTGCGATGATAACGGCATGAAGATCCTCACCTGGGCCTGGTGCGGGGGCGGCCTGGCCGCCAAGACAAAACCCCTCATTCGTCCGGATGATTTGAAGGGCATCAAGATCCGGGCCGCCGGCAAAATGTTTGAGAAGATGCTCCACGAAGGCGCAGGAGCAGGCATATCCAGCATGCCTTCCACAGAGATCTATTTTGCTCTGCAGACCGGCGTGCTGGATGCCTGCATGACCTCTTCATCTTCCTTCGAATCCTTCCGCCTTTATGAGCAGGTGAAATACTACACCTCTCCCCGGATTACCACCACCTGGTATATGTTCGAGCCGTTAGTGATAAGCATGATAACCTGGAAAAAACTTTCTCCGGAGCAGCAGAAGATCATGATGGAAGTCGGCAAGGAATTGGAAAAATTTGCCCTGGAAGAAGCGGTGAAAGACGATACCGAGGTCACCGACCTGTTTAAGGCCAAAGGGGTCATCGTTCATGACCTGACCCTTGAGGAATTGAAGCTCTGGACCGAGGTGGCCAAGAAGACGGCCTGGAAGGAGTACACCGAGAAAGTCAAGGGCGGAAAAGAGCTTTTAGATATGGCTCTGGCAGTTAAATAGCTCGTAACACTTTAGCTCTTTTTAGCTCTTTGAAATTTTGAAAAAAGGTGTGTTGTAAAGGCCAAGGGATTCCAGGGGCCGGGGGCCAGAGCGGAACGCTTGGAATCATAAGGCGCTTATTTCTCCGCATATGGGGCGGGTAAGAACCCCCGCCTCCTCCGGAGGAAAAGATCTTCTGTCCTCGTGGCCAAGCGGAAACCCAGCCGATGCTTCCGGCGCGTTCCGCTCTAACCCCCGGCCCAAAACAAAGGCTTTTACACCATTTTTTCAAATCGCTAAACTGTTACAATAGCTCAAACTTTCCGGGCGAACAAAATTGCCAATAAGCAACCCTAAAGAGGTGCGGCGCCAAAAGACCGCGTCGCACCTGTTTGCACTTAGGATTTTTAAGCAACAGCGAGGTGAAAGCAGCGATGAAAAGGGTTTTTTCGGGACTGGCGCGGAGGGTCGAGGGTTTCAATCAATTTCTCTATACTTTAAGCAGCCTGGCCATTGTTCTTGCGGCCTTTGTCCTTACTTATGAAGTAATCGTGAGATACGTCTTGAGAATCGCGACCATATGGGAGATTGAGTTCTCGGTTTATCTGACCATCATGGCCACTTTCCTGGGAGCGGCCTACGGGCTCAAAGACGGCGCGCACATCAACATCGACTTGATCACCCGCCTGCTCCCCCCGGGGTTCAACGTTAGACTCTCCCAGGTCACCTCCGCCCTATCTTTTGTTTTTTGCGTCCTGATCGCCTGGAAAGGGTGGGAGATGTGGTGGGAAGCTTTCTCCAAAGGGTGGAAGTCGGAATCTTTATGGGGCCCTCCTCTGGCCTTTCCCTATTTTTTCTTGCCCCTGGGCATGACCCTTTTATCTATTCAATATCTATTCAAAATCGGATGGTTCAAAGATATAAAAGAATCTCCCAAAAAATAACTCCTATACTGGCAGGGCGGAACTTCATAGCCCTGAGCGGGAGAGCCTCTGTAATCTGAACAGAAGGAGAAAAAAACTCCATGGACCCAAATATATTAGGAATTGTCGTTGGTTTGGTTACCCTTCTTTTTCTGCTGAGCGGCATGCCCATTGCCTTCGCTCTTGGTTTTCCATCGGTTATTTTCATTATTCTCTTTATGGACCGTATGCAGTTCGACCTCATGGCCCATATCGTATACGAAGGGATTAACGACTTCGGCCTGCTGGCCATTCCCCTTTTCATCCTCATGGGAGCCACCATCGCCGCCACCAAAAGCGGCTCTGACCTTTACGAAGGCCTGCACCGATGGCTCCACCGCCTGCCCGGAGGACTGGCTGTCAGCAACATTTTTTCTTGCGCCATCTTTGCCGCCCTCTGCGGCTCCAGCCCGGCCACGGCCGCGGCCATTGGCTCCATGGGCATCCCGGAGATGCGCAAACGGGGATATCCGGATTCTCTGGCCACGGGATGCATCGTAGCCGGGGGAACCCTGGGAATTCTCATCCCTCCCAGCGTGACCATGATCGTTTACGGCATAGCCACCCAGACTTCGATAGGCAAGCTGTTCATCGCCGGAATCATTCCGGGAATTATGCTTACTCTCCTCATGTCCATCTGGGTGGTCATTTATTCCCAGTGGGCCCGCTTGAAGGAGGCCAGGGAACCAGTCAATCCCGCCTTAACCGCCGGAGCGGAATTTTTTGACACGGTTACCTACACCTGGAAGGAAAAATTTTCAGCCCTCTCCCGGGTGGCGCCGTTCATCTTTCTTATCATGATCATCATGGGCAGCCTCTACGGGGGATGGGCCACCCCCAGCGAGGCAGCGGGCGTGGGCTCTGTAGCCGCTTTTTTCCTGGTCATAGTCATCTACCGCCTCCGTTTAAAGGATTATAAAAATATTTTGCATATGACCATAAAAGAGAGCACCATGATCATGCTGATCATCGCGACTTCTTTCCTCTTCGGGGCTGTCCTGACCAAACTCTACATTACCCAGTCGATCATTAACCATATTGTTGCCTCCGGCTTTTCCAAATGGATGCTTATGTTTCTGATCAATGTCTTCCTCCTGATCCTGGGGTGCTTTTTGCCGCCGGTGGCCATCATCCTGATTTTGGCCCCTATTTTGCATCCAATATTAATGAAGTACGGTTTCGACCCTATCTGGTTCGGGGTAATCATGACCATCAACATGGAAGTGGGTTTGATCACTCCTCCTGTAGGTCTGAATCTTTATATTGTGCAGGGAATTGCTCCTGACGTTCCACTCTCCAGGGTGCTCATGGGCTCCATTCCTTTTGTGATCATTCTCCTCCTGGGGATCGTCATCTGCTCCATCTGGCCGGAGCTGACCCTGTGGTTGCCGCACAAGATGATTACCCGCTGAACGAAACCGGAGATTGATGAGCTTCTTGCAAAAGTCCGTAATTTACCCTTCGACAGGCTCAGGGTGAACGGGCTTAGGTTGAAATTATTTAGTTTTTCCGTTCGTGGTGAGCCCTTCGACTCACCGTTCGCCCTGAGGTTCTCGAAGGGTGAACGGTTCGCTCAGGACAAGCTTGTCGAACCACAAAAAAATACTTTTGCAAGAGCCTCAGATTATAATAATAATGAGGGAGGAATTTTAGGGGGATCAGGTATGGAAAAAACCGAAATCAAAATCCCTATGGTGGGCAAAGTGATCGAACTGAAAGTCAAAGTCGGCGACCCTGTCCGTAAGAAAGACGTCATTGCCGTCATGGAAAGCATGAAAATGAAGATCCCGATCTACTCCATCGTGGAAGGGGTTGTCCGGGAGCTGAATGCCCAGGTAGGCCAGGTCCTTAATAAAGGGCACATCCTGGCCGTGATCAGTTAATATTTATCATGGAAAAAATCATATCAGCCCTTGAGATAGCTGGTTTTACCTATGCTGTGACCCTCGCCGCTTCCATGCTCATGGGGGTGATCATCCTCCTTCTGAGAAAGATCACCTCCAGCCGCGAATAAATAAGGAGCGCCAGCATGAACATATGGGACTTCTTCCCGGGGCTTTCTTCCTTTGCCCTGATGGAAACCGGACAAATCCTGATCCGCATCTTTCTCATTCTCCTGGGGTTCCTCCTGGTTTATCTGGGGTTCAAAGAGAAGCTCGATCCCCTGCTCATGGTGCCCATGGGCTTCATGATGGCCGTGGTCAATGCCGGCATACTGATCATGACCAAAGGAGAACTGGGCACTCTTTTTATCGATCCTTTGGCCAGCGAGCCGGCCAAACTCCTTGAGGCCCTGCAGATTTATTTTCTCCAGCCTATTTATACTTTCACGTTTGCCAACGGCCTGATCGCCTGCTTGGTTTTTTTAGGGATCGGGGCTATCACCGACCTGGATTTTTTCATGGCCCGCCCTTTTCTCAGCCTTTTTCTCGCGGTCTTTGCCGAGTTGGGAACGATCCTGACCTTTCCTCTGGCGGTGGCCCTGGGATTTGACTTCAAAGAGGCGGCCTCGATTGCCATTGTGGGGGGAGCGGACGGCCCCATGGTTCTCTTCACCTCTCTGATCCTGGCCAAGCACCTTTTCGTGCCTATTTCCGTTGTGGCCTATGTATATCTGGGAATCTGCTACGCCGTCTTCCCCTATTTAGCTAAACTGTTAATTCCCAAAAGGCTGCGGGCCATTGCCATGGATCCCATGGATATCCGCCCGGTCACCCCCGCGGAAAAATTTTTCTTTGCCGTTGTGGCGGGAGTGACTTTGTGTCTGCTCTTCCCGGTGGCTGCCCCTCTTTTTACTTGCTTCTTTTTGGGCGTGGCCGTGAAAGAGGCCAATATCGGGCGATTCCGGGAATTTCTGGACATCCTTCTTTCTGGTTCGACTCTTTTCCTGGGGATTACCCTGGGGGCCCTTTTGAGCGTAACCACCGTGATGGATCCCAAGGTTCTTTTGATCATGATCCTGGGAATGGTAGCCCTCCTCCTTTCGGGAATCGGAGGAATAATCGGGGGTTTGATCGTCTGCAAGTGGTCAGGGGGAAAGATCAACCCCCTGATCGGCATTGCCGCCGTCTCCTGCGTTCCCACCACCGCCAAAGTGGCCCAGAAATGCGCCATGGAAGAGGATGAAACGATCATGATCCTGCCCCATGCCATGGGCCCCTGCGTGGCCGGGGTGATCACCACGGCAATTATCTGCGCCATTTACGTGACTATCATGCAACTTAAGTGATGATCTCGTAAAAAGTCAAAATTTGGATGGCAAAGTAAAAAGCTCCATATGCAAGGCGCGCAAAACCTGAGGAGTGAGGCGTACTTACAAGGTACGCCGCAACGATGAAGGTGAAGCGCAACGCCGCAGATGGACTTTTTACGAGGCCATCTTAAGTGATTTTTTTCAGGCCGGTCGCTTAAACCACAAAGGTTTAGGCCATTGCCCAGGGGGGGAGATAATGGAAGAACTGCTCGAAAAATTACGAAAAAAAATTAAAGAAACCCGGGCCGGCGGTGGAGCGAAAGAACTTGAAAAACAAAAATCCTCCGGGAAGAAAACCGCCCGGGAAAGGATCGACCTGCTTTTAGATAAAGAGAGCTTCCACGAATTAGATCCTTTCGTCACCTCCCGCTGCCAGGATTTTGGCATGGACAGAAGGAAATTCCCGGGCGACGGGGTTGTCAGCGGGAGCGGCCGCATTGATGGCCGCCTGGTTTTCCTCGTCTCTCAGGATTTTACGATCATGGGAGGAACCCTGGGGGAAATGCAGGCCAATAAAATCGCCGCCTGCCAGGACCTGGCCATAAAGAACCGCCGCCCCTTCATCCAGATCCTGGACTCAGGGGGCGCCAGAATCCAGGAAGGGGTCCTGGCCTTAAACGGCTATGGCCATATATTTCGGAGAAACTCCCTGGCCTCCGGCCTCATTCCGCAGATATCTATCATGGCCGGCCCCACGGCCGGGGGAGCGGTTTATTCCCCGGCTCTGACGGATTTCGTCTTCATGGTCGAGGGAATCGGCCGCATGTTCATCACCGGCCCGGAAGTCATCAAGCAGGTAACCGGGGAAGAAGTTTCTTTTGAAGAGTTGGGCGGAGCCCGAATTCATAATGAAGTGAGCGGAGTGGCTCATTTCGCCTTGCCTACCGAAGAAGAATGTTTTTCTTACGTCAGAAAACTCTTGAGCTTCCTCCCCGCGAATTGCTACGAACTTCCCCCCGTATCCCGCTCCCCGCAAGATCAGGAAGCGCCCGACGAAAATATAGAAGCACTTATACCGGTTTCATCCGAGGAAGTTTACGACATCAAGGAAGTAATTCACCGCATTGTGGACCATCAGGATTTTTTGGAAGTTCAGGCTTTCTTTGCCCCCAACGCGGTGATCGGTCTGGCCCGCCTCGCCGGAAAGGTGGTGGGCATCGTGGCCAATCAACCGCTGATCATGGCCGGAGTCCTGGATATCGACTCTTCGGATAAGATCGCCCGCTTTGTAAGGTTCTGTGATGCTTTTAACATTCCCATAATCAACCTGGTCGATGTCCCCGGCTACTTGCCGGGAACCGACCAGGAGCATAAGGGAATTATCCGGCATGGAGCCAAAATTCTGTATGCCTACTCCGAGGCCACCGTCCCCAAAATCTCCCTTATTTTACGCAAAGCCTTTGGCGGGGCTTATATTGCTCTCTGCTCCCAGGGAATGGGCTTTGATTATATTCTGGCTTATCCCACAGCATCTATCGCCGTCATGGGAGCGGAAGGGGCAGTAAACATTCTTTTCAGAAAAGAAATCAGAGAAGCCGTTGATTCGGAAAAATTTCGGCGGGAAAAAGAAAAGGAATACCAGGAGAAATTCTCTCATCCCTATTATGCCGCTTCCTACGGGCTTCTCAACGCTATTATCGATCCCCGGCACACCCGGCAGGAATTGATCAGGGTTCTGGAAGATCTTTCGGCCAAAAAAGAGGAAAGAGCCTCAAAGAAACACGGCATTCCCCCATGTTAAGTCAACTAACAACCCCAGAAGGATTGATTACTTTTGGGTTAGGCGCTTACGAATGAAATCCTTGGCCAGGTGGCAATAAATAGCAAGTTCAATAAGCACCAAATGGCAAACAAATTCCAAGCATCAAGCACCAAATAACAAATAAATCCCAATAGCCAAATTCGAAATTTCAAACAGAATTGTTTAGGTCATTGGTAATTTGGATTTGAAATTTATTTGGAATTTGGGATTTTAATCCATAAGTCCGGTTTGGTTCTGGCTACGCCGGGTTTGGATCTTTGGGACCGTTTTCCGGCTTCCCTCTTTTGCTTCCCGGCTTAAATATCCCCATCTTCCAACTGCTGGAGTTCTTCTTCATCAAACCCGAAATAATGGCCAATCTCGTGAATTACGGTCTGGCGAATGTTCTCCCTAAGTTCTGATAACGTCGAGCTCATGCGCTCCAGGGGTTTTCGGTATATCACTATGCGATCAGGAAGAGTATTTCCATACCAAAAACCGCGGTCTTTTTTCGGTATGCCTTCATAGAGCCCGAGCAGCTCTTGCCCGTTTTCTTCCTCTTCCCCTTCCCCTGAATTGCTTAAACGGTCCTCTTCGATCAGGATGGCCACGTTTTCCAGCCGGTTTTTCATCTCTTCTGGAATAGCCTCTATAGCCTCTCTGACCAAATTTTCAAAAAAACGTTTTCCCCGGGAGAACCCCCTTTGGGCAGCATTCCGGCGAGGCATTTTAAACCCTTTTCCTCAAAAACCCTATGGTTTTATGGCAACTCAAAAATTTTATTGAAATATTTTCTCCTTTATTGTATGTTGGCTTAAGTTATTTGGAAAGTTTTTTTTACCTATTCCTTAGGAAAGGAGGCAAAGGAGAAACATGAAAAAAATGGTCGTAGTTTTGATGGGGCTAATTTTTGTTTTTTCTCTTTCCGGGGTGGGCGTTGCCCAGGAAAAGGGTAAACCCGGGAAACCAGCGGAAGCAGCCAAACCCGCCGAGCCAGCCAAACCAGCAGAAGCAAAACCAGAAGCGGCCAAACCAGAGGCAGCTAAAAAAGAGGCTCCTGCCAAACCGGTCGCCTATCGGATGGGAGGGAGTGTCGTCTCCGTTGATGCTGCCGCCCAAAAAATCACCATTAAACAGGACTCCGTGAAGCAGCAAAAAAAGGTTACGCTCAGCGTGGGGAAGAAAGCAGCCAAAGACCTCGCCGGGATCAATGTTGGCGACGTGGTTAATGTCTGGGTTACCGACAAAACTGTAACCGGTATAACAAAGATTTTCTAACTTTTCTCCGACTGAAACGCGACCAGACTGCTAAGCTTCTTGATGATCGGGAAGAAGGCATCCTTAAGGGATGCCTTCTTTTTCCCCCACCCATCTAAAAAGGCTTATTTCCGCCGGCTAAAATCCTGAATGGGCCAGCCGCGTTTTCTGGCCAACGCTCGAAGTCTGGGGTCGGGGTTGACAACCCGCGGGTACCGCACTTGTTCCAATAAGGGAAGGTCCGTTATGCTATCCGTATAGAAAGTACTCTGGCTAAAATCCCCACCCAATTCCCGGATGAGTTTTTCAGCCCAGAATATTTTTCCATGCCTGAAGCAGAGGGGTCTAATATAATTGCCCGTGAAGAATCCCCTGGAAACTTCCAGTTGGGTGGCCAAAATATGGTCAACTCCCAGGTGTCGGGCAAGCGGGTTCACAGCATATGTTGTGGAGTTGGAAATGATCACCACGGTTTCCCCCCGGCCTAAATGTCTTTGAACAAAATCGCCCGCCTCGGGATAGATCAGATTTTTGATCACTTCATCAAACCATTCCTGGCAAAATTCCACTAATTCCTCTTCCCGCACTCCCACCAAAGACTTCAGGGAATCCCGGTAGGCCTTATCCATGTCCAGGAGGTCGAAACGGTAAAGTAAATAATCCACGATGGATTTGATAAGTTTCCAGCGGGTGGTTTTCCCGCGGCGAAGGGAATAGCGCATGAACGAAACTCCGGAATTCGTGGCGATCAACGTGCGATCCATGTCAAAAAAACAGAGGTGCTTAGCTTTCAATGTTCCCTTATCCTTTATTGGAGATTTCTTGCAGATGAAGAACTCTAATTTCCTGAAAAGAGCTCTTTTTGGAAAATCCATTTTACCCTTGCTTTTTCCAGATGAAAATAATAAAATACCACATTAAATTGAATCTTGGACCTTTTTTAAGGTTTTGGCTTATTAAAAACTGGGGAAAATAATTCTCTTTAGGGAATAAAATTCACCCAGAGCGGGAGTTAAGCGGTGAAGAGGACATATCAGCCAAGTAACATTCGCCGGAAAAGAACCCACGGCTTTTTAAGCCGTATGTCCACAAAGGGTGGACGTTTAGTCTTGAAACGCAGGAGGGCCAAAGGCCGAAAGAGATTGGTGGTAGTGGTGAGCGAATACTGAGAACCAGCCGACCGCCAGAGATCGGAGCCCTCGGTAGATGTGCTTAAACACATTCGGAAAAGAGGAGAGGATCCGTTGCCGGGGCGATTTTATCAGGATCTCCAGGGAGGGGATAAGATTCCATACGGAACATTTCGGGGTTTCCATATGTCCAAACCGTCTCTCTCGCCTGAGATTGGGGATCACGGTCGGGAAGCGGGTTGGAATAGCGGTCGAACGTAATCGCCTGAAAAGGTTGATCCGGGAGTTTTTTCGCCAGAACAAAGAAGAACTCTTAAGCTCTTCGGACTTTGTCATCACCGCCAAAGAAGGCGCCGCCAAACTAAATTTTTGGCAGGTATCTGAAGAATTGAAAGGAATTTTAAAAAAGCGATAGCTTTTCAAATTTTAGATGGTGACCCGGATAGTCCTTAGCCTCATTCAATTTTATCGCTATTTCCTCTCCCCGCTAACCTTCTCTTCTTGCCGCTTTGCGCCTTCATGCTCTGCCTATGCCCTGGAAGCGGTCGAGCGATTCGGCCCGGTTAAGGGTTTACTTTTGACCGCGTGGAGGCTTTTGAAATGCCATCCCTTTCACCCAGGTGGTTATGATCCAGTGTTACCCCCCCAAAGCCGCCAAGAAGCGGGTTCAACCCATAAGTGAACGAATAGAGGGGGCCAACGGAGGTTATTGATGGAAAAGCGCGCGCTTTTAGCTGTAATCATTTCTATGCTCATCCTGGTTTTTTACCAGTATTTTTTTACCCCCCCTCCACCAGAGACCAATAATGAAAAACCTCCCCAGGAGAAAGTCGTACCGGTGGAAAAAGCAACCCCGGTGGGAGAGAAAAAGCCGGAGGCCGCTCAGCCAGCATACCCCCGCCCTGCGGAGACGATCAAAGCTCACGCCGGCAAGGACATTACGGTGGATACCCCGCTTTATATTGCGGTCTTCGACACCCGCGGGGCCCGCTTGAAAAGCTGGAAGGTTAAAAAATATGAGGATAAGCTTGGTGAGGGGGCCAAACCCCTCGACCTGGCCACTGATACGCTAAGCGGCGGGTATCCTTTTGGCCTGGAGATTCTGGAGGCCAATTTTCCATTTACACCCGATTCCCTCTTCCAGGTGAACGTGGATAGCTTGAAGCTGGGACCCCAGAAAAACAAAGGTGAGTTGCTTTTTACCTGGGAATCCCCCGAGGGGCTGCAACTAAGCCAGCAGATTATATTTTATGCGGACACTTACCGCATGGACCTGAACCTGCAGATGATCAACCGTTCCTCCCGGTCATTAGAAGGAAGGCCAGTTCTCCTCTGGTCGGGAAAGATATTCACTATTGCGGGAAGCGGTGGTATGGCTTGCATCCCGGGCTCGGGGGGAAGCATGGGCGCAGAAGTTCCCCCTTTTACCGCCCTGATTAAGAAAGAACTCCACGAGATCGAGCTGAAAGACTTGAAAGACGAAAAGCGCTTTTCCCAGAATGTTCAATGGGGAGGATTCCAGAATATATATTTCCTGGCCGCTTTCATTCCCAAGAAATCCGAGGGCACGGAGATTATCATGAAAAAAACCTCGGAAACCACCGCCGACCTGCGCATGGGCGGCCCCAAAGCCGCACTTCCCCCTGAAACCCAATTTACCCAATCCTACGCCCTTTACTTCGGCCCCAAAGACCTGGACATTCTCAAAACTGTTGGTTCTGACTTAGACCATGCTTTGGACTTCGGCTGGTTTGACGTGGTGGCCAAGCCTATGCTTTATGTCATGAAATTTTTCTACAAGTACACCGGAAATTACGGTCTGGCCATTATCTTTCTCACGGTGATCATCAAAATTCTTTTCTGGTACCCAACGCATATCAGTTACAGATCGATGAAGGAGATGAAAAAGCTCCAACCCGAAATGGCCAAGCTAAAGGAAAAATTCAAGGATGACAAGGAAAAGCTCAACAAAGAGACGATGGATCTCTATCGCCGTTATAAAGTCAACCCCATGAGCGGATGTTTGCCCATCGTCATCCAGATCCCCATTTTTTTCGCGCTCTATAAAGTTCTTCTCTACTCCATCGAGATTCGCCACGCTCCCTTCTACTGGTGGATCCAGGATCTCTCAGCCCAGGATCCTTATTACATTTCTCCCATTCTCATGGGAGCTTCGATGTTCGTCCAGCAGTGGATGACGCCTACCCCTGGAGACCCTACCCAGGCCAAGATGATGCTGATCATGCCCGTGGTGTTTACTTTTATGTTCCTTACCTTCCCCACAGGCCTGGTGCTTTATTGGCTGTTCAACAACCTGCTCTCCATCGGGCAGCAAATATACATAAATAAATATTCCAAGTAGTGCCGGAGGAAACTATGAATTCTATCGAGACCGAAGGCAAAAACATCGAAGAGGCCATAAGTAAAGCTTGCCAGGAATTAAAGGCCTCGCGGGAAGATTTAGAGATTGAGATTCTGGCCAACGGCTCCAGTGGCTTCTTAGGGCTGGTGGGCGCAAAGAAGGCTCAAATCCGGGCCACCCGAAAAACACCCCCCGCTCCGGAGAGAAAAGAGGCTGATTTTTCTTCTCCCCCTCCGGGTCATTCTCCGGCGGAAACTGCCAAAAAAACCCTGCAAGACCTCCTCCACCTGTTGGGGATGGAAACCGAGGTCGAACTGAAAGACGAACCCGAACGTATCTTGCTGCGCATAAAGGGTGACGGCAGCGGCCTTTTGATCGGCCGCAAGGGCCAGACCCTCGATGCCCTGGAATACTTGATCAACAAGATTGTCCATAAAGGGGCCGAAGACAAAAAGCGGATTATCGTGGACACGGAAAATTATCGTTCCCGCAGGGAAGAATCTTTAGCGAACCTGGCTCACCGCCTGGCCGATAAAGCTAAAGAGCTGGGCAGGCCGGTGACCATAAGCCCGATGAATGCCCATGACCGGCGCATCATCCACCTTGCTCTCCAGGACGATAAAGCCCTGCGCACCCGGTCAACAGGGACGGGCCTTTACCGGAAAATCATTATCAGCCCCGAAAAAAAACCTTCATGAGCAAAGGAACATTGGGGGATACGATCGCCGCGATTTCCACCCCCCTAGGGATGGGAGGAATCGGAATCGTTCGGATAAGCGGCCCCCAGGCCTTACCAATTGCCAAAAAGATTTTTCGGCGTCGAGGACAGGAGGTTGGTTCCCTACTCTCCCATCGTTTTTACTTCGGTGAAATCATCCGCCCCGAAGACCAAACGGTCATTGACGAGGTTCTGTTTGTTTTCATGGGCCAGCCTAAGACTTACACCCGGGAGAATGTAGTCGAAATCCAGTGTCACAGCGGAGTATTAGTCCTTAAAGAGATTTTAGAGGTTGTCCTCCGCTGGGGAGCTCGCCTGGCCGAACCAGGTGAATTCACCAAACGCGCCTTTTTAAATGGCCGGATTGACCTTACCCAGGCCGAAGCCGTCATCGATCTGATTAACGCCAAGACCCAGCAGTCTCTAAAATTAGCCAACCGCCAGCTTGCTGGTAATTTGGCCACGGAAGTGCGGCAGATGAAAGAAGGGGTGCTTAATCTCCTAACTTTATTGGAGGCCGGCGTTGACTTTCCCGAAGAAGAAATTCCGGAAATTTCTCCGGCTGTAATCTCCCGGCAAATTAAAAATTTACTTGATCGCCTGAATGCTATTCTGCAAACTTATCAGGAAGGCATGATTTACCGGGAAGGAATAGCCGCGGTCATTGTTGGTAAACCCAACGTTGGAAAATCCAGCCTGCTGAATTCCCTCCTGGGGGAAGAACGCGCTATCGTAACCGCTATCCCTGGTACGACTCGCGATAGCATCGAAGAAACAATCAATATTCAGGGAATCCCTCTGCGGATTCTCGATACGGCCGGCCTCCGCCATGCTCGCGACCTGATTGAAGAAGAAGGCGTAAAGCGGACAAAAAAACACCTAAGCCAGGCTGACCTGGTTATTTGGGTTCTGGACGGGTCCGAACCGGCTAATTCCGAAGACTTAGCTATTTTGCCTGAAGTCCAATCCAAAAAAACCATAATAGCCGTCAATAAAAACGACCTTCCGCAACGAATTGCCCTGGAAAGTTTGCGGGCGCAACTTCCGGAAGCTCCTTTTATTCCCATCTCGGCCCTTTATGGCTCAGGGATTGACCACCTGAAAGAGACCATCCGTAATCTAGTTTTGGACGGCAAGCTGGAACCAGCGGCTGAAGTTATTATTTCTAACCTCCGCCATAAAAAGGCTCTCGGCTCGGCCCGGGACTCTTTCGACCAGGCTTGGCAAAGCCTGAAAGCTGATCTTTCTTATGAATTCATCACCTTGGATTTAAAGGCGGCTCTTGAAGCCTTGGGAGAAATTCTCGGGGAAGTAACTCCGGAAGATGTCTTGGACCGCATTTTCGAGCAGTTCTGTATCGGCAAATGAAGGAAGCTCTGATCCGTATCAATAAAGAAGGCCGCTGGTTCATCCAGGGAGAGGAAATTACTCACCGCCGTACCTACCTTCTTTACAATAAAAATCTTACCTACGACAAATCCGGCCGCCTCATTCTACGGATCGGGCAAGAAACCTGCCCCGTGGAAGCGGAAGATGCTCCTTTTGTGGTCAAGACCCTCGAGTTTGTCACTTCTGAACAAGGTGAGTTGGAGTCTGTTTGGTTAATCTTGAACGATGAAAGTGGAGAGCCGCTCATTCCTGAAACCCTCCGCATCGGATCAGATCATATTCCCTATTGCCGGGTTCGGGGCGGAATGTTCGAAGCCCGCTTCTCCCGCGGCGCCTATCAACTTCTTGCCCCCTTCATCCAGCAGGATGAGCAAGAAAAGCGCTTTTTCATCTCCATTGACGGGAAAGAATATAATCTAACAAACTTTCCATCCATACCCTGATTATTAATCGATTGGGTGTCCTCGGATTTTGCCGGTTCCTTGATCTACCTGTAATTTCCTCCGCAATGTCTTAAAAAGGAAATGGCGGTTGAAGATGAAGCCAACCTCCGGTTAAATATTTCTGAATTATTGCGAACGTATTAAATAAGTTGACATTATGCAGGTTAACCCCGCCTGGCGGGGCGAATGGATTACCCGAAACCCCCCCTAACTCCAAAGGTGTGAAAAAATTGGGTTGGGGAAGGGCGATGGATCAAAAGTTGAAAAATTGAGGCTTAACCTAGAAAAATGTAGTGGGGGACGTTGTTGCACCCGTTGCGTGGCGGTTTATCAGCGTCATCATGCCGCCTTCTCCGATCTGGTTAGTGCTCGCGTGACAGTCGATGTACACTGGCCTATTCGCCGATGATGTCGGTTGTAATAGATGGCGTACCAGGTCAGAAGCTTCCGCATAACCGTTGAATTGCCTTTGCCGCCGTTCTTGAATAATAAATGATTTGTCATAAGAACCCAGGCATAAATCGAGCACTTTGCTTCAACAATGTTCTCTTCCAACCGCTCCATTAACTTCTGTCTATCCTGGTCATCATCGAAGATGGCTGACTTGTTGACCCCGCGCACCATGATGTGGTGTAAAGCTCCGGGAACATCTAATCGCGCTTTTCTTGGCATGTGCGTTTCTGTTCCTGATTCTCAAGCAACGTATCCAGTAATGCTATAATGCATATTCCTCATCTGATCCCGCTACGCAACGGGTGCAACAACGTCCCTCCCGGTGCGCAACGGGTGCAACAACGTCCCTCCCGGTGTCCCATTCAGTCTGAGAATTTTCTTCTAACATTTATAAAAAAGGGATGCCTAAATTCTAATTTCGAAGCACGAAATTCGAAACTCGAAACAATTCCAAATGTTCCAAATCCCAAACATCGCTTTTGTTTAAGTCATTTGAACATTCGAATTTGAAATTTGTTTCGGATTTCGATATTCGGATTTCGGATTTAAAAAGCAAACCTTAAAATTTCAAATATCTTTGGTTAGGTTTTATAATTAAATTCCATTAAGATATAAGATCGTTGGTCCTTAAACAGATATTTAATCTTTTCCCAAAATCATGCGCACGTCCAGGGCCAGGCAGCCTTCTTTCTCCTGGAAGACCCTAAGGGGGTTGATGTCGATCTCGCGGATCTCGGGGAGATCACAGAGTAACTGAGAAAGCCGCAGGAGTACCTCGGCCACGGCCTCAAGGTCAGACGGTTTCATACCCCGGGCCCCTTTAAAAATGGCTGAGCATCGCAGCTCGTCGATCATCTCCAGGGCCTCGCCGCGGGAAATGGGGGCCACCCGCACGGACACTTCGCCGAAGATCTCCACAAAGATCCCGCCCAGTCCGACCATAACCACGGGTCCGAATTGCTCATCCTGTCTTCCGCCAACGATCAACTCCCGTCCCCCTGTGACCATGGGTTGAATCAGGACGCCCTCGATCTTTGCCTCCGGGTAAGCCTGGCGGATCCTTCTGGTCATATCCTGGTAAGCATCCGCCACTCCGACCTCGCTGCGCAGGTTCAGTTGTACTCCCCCGACGTCGGATTTATGGGAAATCTCCTTGGAGATGACTTTCATGGCTACGGGAAAACCCAGATCTTTGGCTGCTTTGATGGCCTCTTTTTCATCGGGAACGGGCGCGCCGCGCACCATGGGAATTCCGTATATGCTAAGGACTTCAGCCGCTTCATGCAGTAATAGATCCCTTTTCTCCAGATGGGGTTTTTCCAGCAAATACCGGGCTGTTTTCTCATCCACCTGGAAGGATAAAATCTCCTTGGGTTGACGGATACGGAGCATCTCGCCATGATACCGGCGGTTCAGTCCTAAGGCCCGAACAGTTTCCACCACCTGGGTGAAAACGGGATAATTTAAATTTCTTTTCAGGTAGTTCACTTCCTGGTCTTCGGTGGATACATAGAGGGCCACCGGCTTATCATATTTTTTGGAAAGCTCAATAACCTGAAGGAAGAGGTCCCTGGACTTCTGTCCTTCCATCATGGCGTTGAAGGTGTGCAGAAAGACAATTCCATCCACTCCTTTCTGGGCCAGGGTGCGGTCGATAATTTTTAGGTAGATGTCCAGGTCGAAAAGATCGCCCAGGTCAAGGGGATTGGTCAGCTTGATCACCGAGGCCCGAAAATGACTTTCGACTTCTTCAAGGAATTCTCGGGGAAATGGCGCCAGGGAAAATCCGGACATTTCGCAGGCATCGGCGGCAATCACGGCATGGCCGCCCGAACGGGAGATGATGGCCAGGTTCTTTCCCCGCATCGCCGGCAGGCGGAGAATCTTCAGATCGTTGCCCAGAGTGGTGGCATCGTGGACGCGTATGATTCCGCACTGGCGGAAGGCCGCATCCACTACTTTGTCATTGCTGGATAGGGAAGCCGTGTGGGAGGAGGCAATAGCTTTGCCGAACTGCCCGATATTGGCTTTAAAGGCCACGATGGGTTTGGTGGAACGAGAGGCGACCTCCATGAGCTTGCGCCCGTCCTGGATGCCCTCTAAGTAGAGCAGGATGTACTTTGTTCCCGGGTCTTCGATAAAATAGGATAGAAGCTCTTCGGTCTGAATGTTCAGCATATTCCCGGCGGAAACGAACTTGTTCAGACCCAAACCTTCATTGCCCATGAGGTTTAGAACGGACATGCCTACCCCCCCGCTCTGGGAGATCATGGAGATGTCTCCGTGGCGGACGATACGTCTCAGGGGCGGAAAAGGAGTACAGAGGCCATTCTCCATGTTGATCACCCCGATGCAGTTCGGGCCCACAAAGCGCAAGTTATATTTCGCGGCCACCCGGATGATCTCTTCCTCGATTTTTTTCCCGGCTTCTCCAAATTCGCGAAAGCCGGCGGACTCCACGACTGCCCACTGAATTCTTTTTTGCCCGCATTCTTCGAGAATTGCCGGGACTGTACGGGCGGGCGTGAGGATGACAGCCAGGTCCAGGTGGTCGGGAATGTCCAGGACGGATTTGTAGATTCGCCGTCCGGCGAAGACCCCTCCTTTAGGCCCTACTTGATAAATGATTCCCTGAAAGCCAAATTCAGTAAGGTTAAAGACAATCCCCCGTCCCATGTTGTCGGAGGAAGTGGAGACTCCGATCACGGCTACGCTGTTGGGGTAAAAAATCTCGCGCATATTTTTCTCCTAAGGTAAAAGAATTATTGATCACCTTAAATTAAAATTAGCCACAGAGGGCACAGAGATCACAGAGTTTTAAAACCATGATTAAGAAAAAGAAAAAGTAAAGAATATCTCAAACATCTAAAGTGATCCATCTGCAGGCTACACTAAAGTTGAAAAAAGGAATTTCCTATACAATTGAATTAAACGGAGATTCGTTATTTTATCAGAGCATTATGGAAAAACCGCCATCGACCGGCAAAGCCACTCCTGTCACGAAGTCCGAGGCTCTGCTGGCCAGGAAAACGGCTGTGCCCATTAAATCTTCGGGCTCGCCCCAGCGGCCGGCTGGCGTCCTTGAGTGCACCTTCTCGTCCAGACCGGGCATATCCCTGCGCGCCCCCACGGTCAGATCGGTGTTGATCCACCCCGGCAAAATGGCGTTCACTTGAATGTTATCCGGTCCCCAGGCGGCGGCCAGGCTGCGCGTCAGTTGCACGATCCCTCCTTTGCTTGCCCCATAGGGCGCCAGCTTGGCGCCTCCGAGGATGGAAGTCATCGAGCCGATGTTGATGATCTTTCCTCCGCCTGTTTTCTTCAGCGCCGGGTAAACGGCATTGGAACATAAGAAGGCGCTGCGCAGGTTGACATCGAGTATTTCATCCCACTCTGATGCAGACAATTCCTGGGGGAGCTTGCGGATATTCATGCCGGCGTTATTCACCAGAATATCGATTCGTCCGAATTTTTCAATTACTTGCTTGACCATGGCCCGGATCTGCTCTTCCTCCCGCACATCCAGCTTAACACCCAACACGCTTACTCCATATTCTTTTTCCATCGCCCGCACTACTTCGGCCGTTTTGCCCTGGTTGCGAGCGGCGATGACCATATCGCTCCCTTCTCCCGCGAACCCCCTGGCAATTCCCAGGCCGATTCCTCCGTTACCTCCGGTCACAATAGCGACTTTGCCTCGTAAACTGAACAGATCTTTCATTATTCTCCTCCTCATTGGGTTTTAAAATCAAACAATCAGGACGCTGATCTGCGTCGATATACGCTGAAAAAGATTAAATTAGCCACAGAGGGCATAGAGATCACAGAGTTCTTAAGACCGAAAAAATAAAGGATAAGTGTCAAAAGTGATCCGCCTAAGGCGGAGGCCGCCCAGGCCCCCGGACCATGGATTCCCTCTGACCGTACGCCCCACCTCTTTTCAAAGGAGCTTCTTGCAAAAGTGCGTAATTTACCCTTCGACAAGCTCAGGGTGAACGGGCTTAGGTTGAAATTATTTATTTTTTCCGTTCGTGGTGAGCCCTTCGACTCACCGTTCGCCCTGAGGTTCTCGAAGGGTGAACGGTTCGCTCAGGACAAGCTTGTCGAACCACAAAAAAATACTTTTGCAAGAGGCTCAAAGGGCTAAAGTGTTACTAAAGTTGAAAAAAGGAATTTCCTATGAGGCCTTTGCAAATGTCATTTATTCGGTCATTCCGGCCCCGATTTTCATCGGGATAAACTCCAGCCGGAATCCAGAAGTATTTGATAATCCTGGATTCCGGGTCGCGCTTCGCTTGCCCGGAATGACGATTGAGCGCCATATTTTGAGTTTTGCAAGAGGCTCCTATACAATCAAGTTCGTTAGCTTAGTTAGGTTCGTTTGGGGAGTTAACCAACTAAACGGTTTTAACGTTCAACGGCATCCAAAAAAGATAGCCGGGGTTGCTCCAGCTTTTCAAGCTGCTGAGCCAGCGTTTCCCATTCGGTCGTCAAAGTGTCAACGCGCTTCTTAGCTTCGGCGTGAGCTTTCAAAAGCCCGGGAATATTTTCTCCCTGGCGATAAATTTCCAGGTCGGACAATCGGATGGCTACCTTTTCCATCTCTTCCGTGGCCTGATCTAAATTCTGTTCCACTCCCTGAATTTTCTGCCGCAACTCCAGCGTTTCCCGATAAAAAAGGTTGCGGGCCTCGGCTTCCAGCCGCTTGTGTTCTCTGGTTCTTCGGGATGAGTGTTCCTTAAATTCCGAATTATCATCCGCAGATGGTTTAGCATTCTCTGTTTCCATTTTCTTTTTGTAAAGGTAGTCGTCGTAATTTCCCGGGTAGACAGAGAGGCAACCTGCCTTCACTTCAATGACTTTATTGGCCACAGCGTTAATCAGATGGCGATCATGGGTGATGAAGCAAAGAGCGCCCTGGAAGTTTCGCAAGGCCCTTTCCAATACATCCCGGGCGGCAATGTCCAGATGGTTGGAGGGTTCATCCAGCAGCAGGAAATTAGCCGGACGCATGAGCATCTTGGCCAGCACCAGCCGGCTCTTTTCCCCGCCGCTTAAGACGGAAACTTTTTTCTCCACCTCATCTCCGGAAAAAAGAAACGCCCCCAGCAGGCCCCGGAGAAAGCTTAGGGATTCATCCCGGGCCAGAAAAAAAATTTCTTCCCAGACTGTTTTCGCCGGATCCAGAAGTTCCAATTGGTGCTGGGCAAAGTAGGCGGAAGTGACCTTGTGCCCCCATCCGATTCTTCCACCATCCGGCTTAAGAATTCCTGCCAGAAGCTTAAGGAGGGTCGATTTTCCGGCGCCATTGGGCCCTACCAGGGCTACTTTGTCCTCCCGCAAAAGAGTCAGGTCAACGCCGGAATAAACTTGCACAGGTCCATAAGCCTTGTGCACTGATCTTAATTCTACAATCACCTTGCCGCTGCGGGCCGGCTGGGGAAAGTTAAAACGAATGGTCTTGGGCGAGTCGGCCATCTGCACCCGATCCAGTTTTTCCATCATTTTCATCCGGCTTTGCACCTGCCGGGCTTTGGTGGCCTTATAGCGAAAGCGTTCAATGAACTTCTCGGTCTGTTTGATTTTTTTGCGTTGATTATCCAGGGCCGCTATTAGGAGGGCTTTCTTTTTTTCCCGGGCCTGCATATAGAAGTCGTAATTTCCCGGATAAGAGTTGATTTTCTTCTCTTCTATAGCCAGGATCTTGGTAACCACCCGGTTCAAAAAATCGCGGTCGTGGGAGACCACAACGATAGCGCCCATATATTCGCTTAAAAAATTTTCCAGCCAGATGAGCGATTCCAGGTCCAGGTGATTGGTGGGCTCATCCAGGAGAAGCAAGTCGGGAGTGGCCAGGAGGATTTTGGCCAGGGCCAAGCGCATCAGCCACCCTCCGCTGAGTTCTTCAGTAGAACGATTTACATCGGCTTCTCGAAATCCCAGGCCAAGCAGAATGGCCTTGGCCTGGGCTTCCAGGGCGTATCCCCCTTGGCGGGCATAGCGTTCCTCGAGCTGCCCGTAGGCTTTCGCCAGAGCTTCCAGGGCTTGTTGCTCCTTTTCTTCGGATATTTCTTCTGCTAAGAGGCGCATTTTATCTTCCAGGATGAGAAGGCCTTTCATCCCGCTCTGGACTTCTGCCAGCAGGGACTCCCCCCTGGCCGGCATGGGTTCCTGGGAAAGATAGCCGATCTGGACTCCCCGCCGAATCAAAATCTCTCCCCGGTCCGGACGCTCCTCTCCGGCGATCAGCCGGAAAAGCGTGGTTTTCCCCGATCCATTCGGACCCACCAGCCCCAGGCGATCCCGCGCCCCCAGACGCAGGGAGGAGCCAGTAAAGAGAATTTTTTCTCCGTAAGATTTCTCGATTTCTTTTATCTCGACGATAAATTATTCACCTCAAAAATATTTGGAAGGATCATTTTAACAAATTCACGTCTTTTTTGGAAAAATATTCCAGGCCTCAGTGGTTGGGCAAATGATTGCTTTTATTCCCTCCCCAATTCGTTTATAATAAGCGCCATTCCCATTCTATAATATCTCGACCTTTATTTCTGTCGAGGTAAAAAAAGGAGGAGCCCATGCCCATCATTCACGTGCACATGCTGGAAGGAAGAACTTTGGACCTAAAGAGAAGTCTGGTCGAATCCATGACCGAGGCCGTGACCAAATCCCTGAACGTCAAACCCGAAGCCGTGCGCATCATCCTGCATGACATGGCTAAGAACAACTATGCTATTGCCGGAGTCCTGGAATCGGAAAAGAAATAAGTTGCCCTCAGCTTTCAGCTGTTTGTTTTTAGTTGAAAGATGATTGCTGACAGCTGAAAGCTTACTTCTTCTCATAGTAGGCCGCAAGATGAGCCAAGGCCCGGGAGGCTAACGGCAGCGAAGCATAAGCCGGAACGCCGGCCCGGCAGAATCTCTGGCGCAGCCGCGCTGCTTTCGTAGCCAGGACAGGGTCTTCTCCGTTACCGTCGACTACAACCGCCAGGGGTTTGCGGGAGCGGTTTTTCCTGAGGTATTCGATGGCCTCGTGGGTGGTGTCTTTTTCTTCAGGCTGAGCATAAGTCATACGAGGAATCAACCGGTCCACGATGATCATATCCAGCCCCTGATCCTCAAAAACCGGCTCCAGGATTTTTCCCAAAAAATCCGGGTCGTGAAAAGACCTCCAGGCATCCACAGGGTTGCGGGCGAAGGAACCGACGGCAGGGACCAGGGCCGTCAATTTTTCCCGGGTCTTACCGGTTAAGGATGGCGTTTGCAGGCCCATGCCCATGCAAATGTCCGCATAATAGACGCTGTTTCCTCCTCCTCCTCCCAGGATGAACAACCGCCGCCCTCTGGCCGGAGGTAGATAGAGGAAAGCCATGGCTGTGCCAACGACCTCATCCAGAGAACGAACCCGGGTGACTCCCGCTTGTCTTAGGCCGCTCTCCCAGATTTGATCCTGCCCGGAAAGCGTTCCGGTATGGGAAGCTACAGCCCCGGCCCCCGAGGGGGTTTCCCCTCCCTTCCAGATTACCAGGGGCTTTACAGGATTGATATGCCGGGCCAGATTCAATAAACGCCGCCCGTTCCGGACGCTCTCCAGATAAAGGCCAATAACTTTTGTTTGCGGATCATCGGCCAGGTATTCCAGATATTCCGTACTGTCGAGTCCCGCAGCATTTCCGAAACTGACTGCTTTACTGAGACCTATTCCCGTGAAATGGGCGTGTTCGGTAATTCGCTGAGTGAGAGTCCCGCTCTGCGACAAAAAGGCTAAAGAGCCAGAACTTGCGGGTATCTGGCCCCAGAGCATCAACCGGGAAGCGGGCGCGTACGGCCCCATACAATTGGGTCCGATGACGTTGATCCGGCCTTTTAAGGCGATCTGCTCTATCTCCTTCTCCAGACGAATGCCCTCAGGGGTTCCCAATTCCTTGAACCCGGATGTCAGGATATGCACGTTTAGTATCCCCTTCAAGCGGCATTCATTTAGAACTGATGGAACAAACTGAGCGGGAACGCAAATGATGGCCAGGTCCACTGATTCTGGAAGAGCCGCCAGGCTGGAATAAGCGGGTATTCCGTTGATCTCCCCGGCAGTGGGATTAATCAAAAAAATCCGCCCGGGGTATCCAGCCCGTTGCAGATTCCTCAAGAAGAATTGCCCGCCGAGGCCGGTGTATGTCCGGGATATGCCGACAATGGCCACACTTTCAGGAAAGAAAATTTTATCAAAGATACTTCTTCGCTCCGCCTCCATGTTTTTTCCAAAACCTCCACATAATATATTTGGGGATACAGATGAACGCTGATGGCCGGGACTGAACTTTCGAATACAGAATTCAAAAGAGGGTTAGATAAATAAATTTTCCAGTAATCATCGGCTATAACATGCATCCAGATTAAAATTTCATCTGACGAGTATTATAACTGAAATCATCCAGAAATAAAAATTTTTGCATCAGTTTAACGGTTTGAAAAAATTGACTTGCGCGCAATTGTTCATTAATATCTTAAAACCCGAGAGGATACTGAGAGTGATAAAAAACCAGAAAGGAGCAAGGATATGAGAGAAGTGGTGATCGTGGGCTGTGTGCGGACAGCCATTGGACGCATGGGCGGCACAATAGCGCGCTACCGGCCCGAAGAATTAGGGGCCTTTGTTATCCGGGGAATCGTTGATAAAACCGGCATTGACCCCAGCTTAGTCGAGGATGCAATCATGGGCCTTTCCAATTCCTGGCATGCGGCCTATAACCCGACACGCTGGGCGGTCCTAAAGGCCGGCCTCCCCTACAGTCTTCCCGGCGCCACGGTAGAAAGGCAGTGTTCTTCAGGATTGCAGGCCATCAATTATGCGGCCACCCAGATCCTGGCCGGGCTGGGCGACATCTACATCGCCGGAGGAATGGAGAGCTGGAGCCAGTGCCCCTGGATGATACCCAGGGCCGAGGAAGCTTACTCCTTCACTCCTCCGCAGATCCTTCGCCGCGAGACCGCGCCCACTCCCGAGGACAGCCTGGTTATGGGGGTCACAGCTGAAAACCTGGTGGAGAAATATAAAATATCGCGGGAAGAACAGGAGGCCTTTGGCTTGCGCAGCCAGGAGCTGGCTATGAAAGCCATCCGCGCCGGTTATTTCAAAGAAGAGATTATTCCCCTGATCATTTCCCAGAAAAAAGGCCAGATTGTTTTCGACACGGACGAACATCCCCGGGAGACCTCCATGGAAAAATTGGCCACCCTGCCTCCGGTATTTAAAAAAAATGGGACGGTTACGGCCGGAACTTCTTCAGGGCGTAATGACGGCGCAGCCGCTGTCCTTATGATGACCGCGGAGAAGGCTAAGGAATTGGGTTATAAACCTTTGGCCCGGTGGGTAACCTGCGCGGTAGCGGGCGTGGATCCCAAAATCATGGGCATTGGGCCGGCCTATGCCATGCCCAAAGCCCTGCAAAGAGCCGGGTTAAGGATGTCCGATATGGAGGTCATCGAGATCAACGAGGCTTTTGCCGCCCAGGTGCTGGCCTGCGTGAAGGACCTGGAAGCGCAGGGAAATTCTATTACCCCGGAAAAACTCAACCCCAACGGAGGAGCCATTGCCTTTGGGCATCCCAACGGCATGAGCGGAACCCGCCTGGCTATATTCACGATCAACGAACTTAAGAGGAGCGGCGGAAGGTACGGCATCGCTTCTTTGTGCATCGGCGGAGGTCAGGGGTTAGCCACGATCTTCGAAAGACTTTAAGAAAAATTCACCGCAGAGGACGCAGAGATCGCCGAGATATAAAGAAAGATCTTAAAAAAGAAAATTTAGGACACAGATAACCATCGATAAACACAGATAAAATTAAAATATGCTTAATAAAATTTTTTAAAAAGCATTTTATCTGAATTTATTTGCGTTCATCCGTGTTCTAAAATGTTTTTTGGTAACAGTTTGGCGATTTGAAAAAATGGTATTAAGGCCTTTGTTGAGGACCGGGGGTTAGAGCGGAACGTGCCGGAAGCATCGGTTGGGTTTCCGCTTGGCCACAAGGACAAAAGATCGTTTCCTCCGGAGGAGGCGGGGGTTCTTGCCCGCCCCATATGCGGAGATATAAGCGCCTTATGATTCTCCGCCTAAGGCGGATTCCGCTCTGGCCCCCGGTCCCTGGAATCCCTTGGCCCTTACAACACACCTTTTTTCAAAGAGCTAAAGTGTTTCGTTTTTTGTTATAAATTTATTTTATAGCTCTGCGATCTCTGTGCCCTCTGTGGCTAAAGTCTTTCATTCGTTGACCAGATTGATCAGCCGGCCCTGAAGAAAGGCAATTACGTTATCCACCACCATCTGATTTCCCTTCTCAATGGCTTCCGCGGTCATGCCGGCATTGTGGGGAGAGAGCACTACGTTGGCCAGGGAAAGAAGAGGATCTGCCGGGGGCAGAGGCTCCTGGTCATAGACGTCCAGGGCCGCCGCAGCAAGTTTTCCGGTCTGCAAAAATTCGATCATTGCCGCCGTATCCACGATGCTGGCCCGGGCTGTGTTTACCAGGATACAGGATGGTTTTACCCTGGCCAGAGCCTGCCGGGAGATGAGGTTTCTGGTTTTTTCGGAAGCGCGGATGGTGATGGCGATGACGTCGGATTGGGAGAGGAGCTGATCAAATTCGACGAACTGGACGCCAGCTTCTGCCGCTCTATCCGGACTGGGGTTGAGAGTCCAGGCCATGATGTTCATGCCGATCCCTCTGGCCAAAGAAGCCAGTTGGCGGCCGATGTTGCCGAGCCCCACGATGCCCAGGGTTTTGCCGTGAAGCTGGGTCATGGGCAGCCTGGTCCAGCGGCCGTTGCGCAACTCCTGTTCGTGGGCCGGAATTTTTCGGGCTGCGGCCATCATCAAAGCCAAGGTATGCTCGGCCACAGAGACGGCCGAGAATCCGGGGGTGTTACTGACCTTGATACCCAGCCGGGAAGCTGCGGTCAGGTCGACATTATCCGTGCCGATGCCCAGAACAGCAATCAACTTTAACTGTGGACAGGAGCGCAGCAACGGTTCGGTAAATTTAGAGTAGGCCCGGATGTTAATGGCCACCCCCGCCCCCTTAAGCCTTTGTTGTAGTTCCTCCGGGGAGGAAGCTTTTTCAGTGTAAACGATTACCTCGGCAAATTGCCGGAGGCGTTGCAAAGATTCCGTCCCTGACAGAATGGACGGAAAATCATCTGGAACAATGACAAGAGACATAATTTTCTTGATCCTCCTTGATCCTCAATCTAATAAGGAATCGTAACACTTTAGCTCTTTGAAAAAAAGTGTGTTGTAAAGGCCAAGGGATTCCAGGGGCCGGGGGCCAGAGCGTAATCCGCCTTAGGCGGAGAATCATAAGGCGCTTATATCTCCGCATATGGGGCGGGCAAGAACCCCCGCCTCATCCGCAGGAAAAGATCTTCTGTCTTCGTGGCCAAGCGGAACCCCAACCGATGCTTCCGGCGCGTTCCGCTCTAACCCCCGGCCCTCAACAAAGGCTTTAATGCCATTTTTTCAAATCGCTGAACTGTTACAAGGAATCCTTATTTTTTCAATTCTTCTTGCAAAACACGAAGCTTTTCTTCGAAGTCCGGTTTAAATTTAACCAGGGCTTGCTCCCACTCCTGGCTGCCTTCAACCTTCGCCTGAACTGCAGAGCCGGCAATACCCAGCTCTTCCAGTTTAAAAAGAACCTTTTTTTCTGTCTCGGCAAAGGCGCGTTCTTTCCGCTCCCGGTAGTTTTTTATCAACTGCTGAAATTTTCGTTTTATGCTGTTGCTCTCTTTTTGTAAGGTTTCAATTCCCTGGAAGATGAGGGCGTTATCCCGGTCTAACTGGATGGCTTCGGATAAATATTGGCGCAGGAGCTTTTTTAAAGGCTCTCGCTGATCAAGGGCCAGTTTCAATAATTCCTTTTCCACTTCCTTGAAATGAAAATCGACTTCCAGGAAGCGGTTTGCCAGGCTGCGGGCCTTGGCTTGCATTTCTTCCTCTCTTAGCTTTTCCAGCTCCTCGTGCGAAAGGTGAAGGCTCTTGGTTTTTTCCATGGCCAGCTCGATGGCCCTCTTAATCTCCGCCATGCTCGGTCCTCCTGCAAAAAATCATAATCCGGCGATTTGCTAAAACCGTATAACTTTGCCTGAATTACGAGGGTATATTATCAGAAAAAAAACTTCTCTTCAAGGAAGTAAGCGGAAAAAAGAGAGGGTTGGCGAGGAGAAATCGCCTATTGACTCCTGGTTTATTTTTGGTAGATTCTTGTAGATAGCCGGAGAAAATAGGGAGGGAATCATGAAGATAGATGATTTCGACCAGATGAGAAACAGGATGCATCGACTCATGGGTGAATTTTTTAAGGATTTGAAACCGCTGGGCTACCAGCCGGAGCAGTCCTTCCACCCGCCGATGGACATTTATGAAACAGAAGACAGCCTTGCCGTGGTTATGGAGATCGCCGGCCTGAAATCAAGCGATATTCATGTCCTCTTTGAAAAAGACCTCCTTTCCATCTCCGGGACGAGGACCGAATACTCACCCTCCCCCAAAACCCGGCTTCATCAGATGGAGATAGATTACGGGTATTTCGAGCGCACGCTGCGTATCCCCTTCCCCCTCAAAACGGACGGAATCAAGGCTAATTACCGGGAAGGGTTCCTCTTCGTCACCATCCCCAAGATGAAAGAGTCGGTCACAAGGACGGTGGAGGTGAAACTTCTATGAAGGCGAACCAATTCCTCATCCCCGACGAGGGAAATATCGTTATAGAGGATTCTGGCATGAGTGAGATGGCCGGCAAAGGAGAAGGGATAAAAGGCCTTAAGATTCCGGAAGAACTACCCATCATCCCCATCCGTGAAGCTGCGCTCTACCCAAGGATGATCCTGCCGCTTTTGGTCAGCCAGGAACCTCTGATCAAGCTTATCGATGCCGCTCTGCTGGCCAATAAAATGACCGGGGTCGTGGCCATCAAAAATAAAGAGGTGGAACAGGTCAAACCGGAAGATTTATTCGAAACCGGGTGCGCGGCTTACATCTTAAAGATGATCAAAATGCCCGATAACAGTCTTCGCCTGCTCATCCAGGGCACTACCCGCATTCGCCTTGCCGAATTCACCCAGCGGGAACCCTTCCTGCGGGCCAAGGTTGTTCCCCTGCAAGATCAGGTTGGAGAACACGCGGATGCTCAGGCCCTGATGGTCGGAGTGAAGTCCATCTTCCAGAAGGTTGTGGAAATGGCCCCCAACCTTCCGGCAGAGCTGGCTATCATGGCCATGAATCTCGACGAGCCCGGAGCTCTGGCTGATCTGGTTGCCTCCACCTTAAACGTTCCTCTAACTGACAAGCAAGCCATCCTGGAGACGCTGAACGTCAAAGACCGGTTGGAAAAGGCCAATCTTCTGCTCTCCAAGGAGCTCAGCGTCCTGGAACTAAGCTCCAAAATCCAGAGCCAGGTGCGGGAGGGGATCGATAAGTCGCAGCGGGAGTATTTCCTGCGCGAACAGCTCAAAGCCATCCAGAAGGAATTGGGCGAAAGGGATGAACGGGGGGTTGAAATTGATGAATTGCGCAAGCGCCTGGTCCAGGCCAAGCTCCCGCCGGAAGCCATGAAAGAAGGGGAACGGGAGCTGGATCGTCTGGCCAAGATGCCGCCGTCAGCCGCGGAATACACCGTCTCCCGGACTTACCTCGACTGGCTCATCGAACTTCCCTGGGCCGTTTCCACTACGGACAACCTGGAGATTATCCAGGCCCAGAAAGTTCTGGATGAAGACCACTACGACCTGGAGAAGGTGAAGAGACGTATCCTGGAATATCTATCGGTGCGCAAGCTCAAAGCCGACATGAAGGGTCCCATCCTCTGTTTTGTCGGGCCTCCAGGGACTGGCAAGACTTCTGTGGGAAAGTCCATCGCCAAAGCCCTGGGACGTAAGTTCATCCGCATGTCCCTGGGCGGCGTGCGTGATGAAGCGGAGATCCGCGGCCATCGCCGCACCTACGTCGGCGCTCTCCCCGGGAGGATAATTCAGGGAATGCGCAAGGCCAGCTCGAATAACCCGGTTTTCATGCTCGATGAGATCGATAAGTTAGGGATGGATTTTCGCGGCGACCCCTCGGCTGCCTTGCTGGAGGTTTTGGATCCCGAGCAGAATTACGCCTTTTCCGATCATTATCTCGACGTGCCTTTCGACCTCAGCAAAGTCATGTTCATTACCACGGCCAACATCCTGGATCCGATTCCTCCGGCGCTTAGGGACCGGATGGAGGTTCTGGATCTTCCGGGATATACGGAAGAAGAGAAGTTGAAGATTGCCAGGGATTATCTGGTTCCTAAACAAATCGAGGCCCACGGCCTTTCGGAGCGGGACATAAGATTCGAAGACGGGGCTCTCGGGCGCATTGCTCTCGAATACACCCGGGAAGCAGGAGTGCGCAACCTGGAACGGGAGATCGCCAACGTCTGCCGGGGAGTGGCCAGGCGCGTGGCTGAAGGCCGGGAAATCCTCACGGTCATCGATGCCGAGGGCCTGTCCTCTTACCTCGGGCCCGTTAAATTTTTCTCGGAGGTCGCGGAACGCACTTCGGAACCGGGTGTGGCCACAGGCCTGGCCTGGACTCCTACGGGGGGAGACATCCTTTTTATCGAGGCCACGCGCATGAAAGGGCGTAAAGGATTTTCCCTTACCGGTCAATTAGGGGACGTAATGAAGGAATCAGCCCAGGCCGCCCTGAGTTACGTGCGCACCAGGGCCAAAGCCTGGAAAATTCCGGAAAACTTCTTCGACAGCAGCGACATCCATATACATGTTCCTTCCGGAGCCATTCCCAAAGATGGGCCGTCTGCAGGCGTGACCATGCTTACAGCCCTCACCTCCCTGCTCACCGGAAGGCCCGTGCGCAGCGATGTGGCCATGACCGGCGAGATAACTCTTAGGGGACTGGTCCTTCCGGTGGGCGGGATTAAAGAGAAAGTGCTGGCAGCCAGACGGGCCGGCATCGCCACGGTTATCCTGCCCAAGAAGAACGAGAAGGATCTGGATGAAGTTTCTGAGCAGGTAAAGAAAGACTTAAAGTTTCACTTCGTTAAGCGTATGGACGAAGTCATCGAGCTGGCTCTTAAGAAAAAGGCCAATAAATAAGAAAGCCCTCTTGCATTTTAAGAGGGCTTTCTTATTCCCTGCGCTTTGTTTTCAGGCCCCCTAACTCTGGGGTTCCTGATATTCAAAAACCTTACCCTGATAGTTGCGCAGGACCATCTTTCCTTTATCCTGGGAAATCAGGTACGTGGGGCCCACCGGAATCTTGCCGCCGCCGCCCGGGGCGTCTATGACAAAACTGGGAACCGCATAGCCGGTGGTATGCCCGCGTAATTTTTCGATGATATTAATTCCTACAGCAATGGGGGTGCGGAAATGCTCAGTGCCCATAGCCAGGTCGCATTGATATATGTAGTAGGGACGGACACGGATCTTCAACAGTTCGTGCATCAGGCGCTTCATGACCACAGAACGGTCGTTGATCCTCCGCAGAAGAACGGTCTGGCTTCCTAAGGGAACGCCTGCCTCAGATAGCAGGGCGCAGGCCCGGCGAACTTCCTTAGTGATCTCCTTGGGGTGGCTGAAATGAATGCTCATCCAGAGCGGATGGTATTTCTTCAATATCCCAGTTAGCGAGGGGGTAATTCTCTGGGGAAGAGTTACCGGCACCCGGGTGCCGATGCGGATGATCTCCACATGGGGAATCCTTCTCACTTTGGCAATGATTCCTTCAAGATGGTCGTCTTCTAAGAGCAGGGGATCGCCACCCGAGATTAAAACATCCCGAATCTTCTTGGTGGCCTGGATGTAGGATATTGCTTCATCAAGCTTCGCTTCGGTAATGCAGTTTTCGCTGGAACCCACCATCCGGCGGCGTGTGCAGTACCGGCAGTAAACCGCGCATTTATCCGTAACCAGGAGGAGCACGCGGTCCGGATACCGGTGGACTAGGCCGTGGACCGGGGAATTTTCATCTTCTGCGCAGGGATCAAAAAGGTCATGGGGGGAAAAGTGGAATTCCTCCAGGGTGGGAATGGCCTGCCGGCGGATGGGGCAGTTGGAATCATTGCGGTCCATTAATTTAGCAAAATAAGGGGTTATAGCTGTAGCCATTCTGCCTTTGGAAACTTCAATGGCCGCAATTTCTTCCTGGCTGAGATTTAAGATTAATTTAAGCTGCTCCGCTCTGGTAACCCGATGTTTTAATTGCCACCGCCAGTCTTCCCATTCCTCGTTGGTGGCCTCTTTCCATGGGTTGGGTTGATACTCCTCCTCTGCAGAAAGTATGGCCTCTGCGCCTATCACCATTTTCATTGGCTCCCTTGGGAGCACAATACTGCCAGCGACGCTCATGATCCCCTCTCAAGGTCAAGTTTTGGACTTTGCAGTTCTTCCATTGCTTTCTGGTAGGCAATCTTGTGTTTGAAGCCATTCTGCAAATATTTCCAGATCAGTTCGAGTCTTTTAAAATCTTCTTCGCTGTATTCCCTGGTTTCAAGCTCTCCCATAGGAATCCGTTTCGGCTTGATATACCCTTTTTGTTCCAGGTAATAAAGCTTATGCCTTGGAATATTAAGTTTTTTTAGTATATCGGAAGTCCTCATAGGCAGTCTCCAGAGGAGCGTAAGCCAGTCAAATAAGTAACTCTGAGAAATATAAATCTACAAATAAATCTAAATCTATTTTTCTATAGATTATGCCAATAAAAAAAACTTGTCAAGAAAAAAATGCAAGTTTTTGTAAAAAAAGGTGATGATCTCGTAAAAAGTCGTCTCTCCGGTGAAAATCGGAGTCCAGGATATTTATAAGCACTTAACAATGATGGAGTCGTAAAAAGTCCCAAAAGTGGTCATTGCGAGCGGAGCGAGGCAATCTCGTATTTCGTAAGTGCTTGATTTCATGAGATTGTTTAGTCGCTACGCTCTTCGCAATGACATGTGGTTGGACTTTTTACGAGATCATCAAAATTACTGGATTCCGGCTTTCGCCGGAATGACGGGGAAAGTGGCTTTTTGACTTTTTACGAAACCATCAGGTTTTTTTGTTCTAAAATTTTAGTTATTGCTCTGTGATCTCTGTGTCCCCGGTGGCAAAAAATACTTTTTTACGAATTCATCAAAATTTCTCTTTAAAAACAGCCCCGGTGCCCGCTGAGGTGACCATCTGAGCATAACGGGCAACATAGCCGGATTTGATTTTTGGCTCCGGTTGTTTCCAATTTTTCTTTCTTTTCCTGATCTCTTCCTCGCCAACCAGCAAAGTTAGATTTCTCTTGGGAATATTGATGGAGATGCGGTCCCCGTTTTTTACCAGAGCGATCAAACCCCCTTCGGCAGCTTCCGGAGAAATGTGTCCGATGGCTGCGCCGCGGGAGCCGCCGCTGAATCTTCCGTCAGTAATCAGGGCTACATCTTTATCCAGACCCATGCCGACGATCGCTGAAGTAGGAGAGAGCATCTCCCGCATCCCCGGACCGCCCTTAGGGCCCTCGTATCGCACAACCACTATGTGGCCCGGTTTTACCTTTCCCTTGAGAATAGCTTCCATGGTTTCTTCTTCGGACTCGAAGATAATAGCCGTACCCTCATTAACCATCATTTCGGGGGCAACGGCTGACTGTTTAACCACAGCCCCGTAAGGAGCCAGGTTCCCCCTCAGGATGGCAATGCCCCCTTCTTTATGGTATGGGTCGCTGATTGGCCGAATCACTCGATAATCCTTGACTTTCACCCCTTTTAAATTCTGGCCGAGGTTTTTACCTGTGGCCGTCATAACCGTTTTATCGATCTCCCCTAACTTGGTTAATTCGGCCATAACCGCCGGAACGCCTCCGGCAGCATCCAGATCCTGTATGTGATGAGAGCCTGCGGGACTGAGATGGCAAAGGTGAGGGGTCTTGTTACTCACGGTATTGAAGAGGTCCAGGTTTAAATTAATTCCGGCCTCATGGGCGATAGCCGGGAGGTGCAAAACCGTGTTCGTGGAACAGCCCAGGGCCATGTCCACAGCCATGGCATTCTGGAAGGCCTCGAGGGTGGCAATGTCGCCCGGGCGGATGTTCTTCTTCCAAAGCTTAATAACTTTCATCCCGGCCATTTTGGCCAGCCGGATGCGGGCCGCCATTACAGCCGGAATGGTTCCGTTTCCGGGAAGAGCCAGGCCCAGGGCCTCTGACAGGCAATTCATAGAATTGGCTGTAAACATGCCTGCGCAGGAGCCGCAACCCGGGCAGGCGCAATCTTCCAAATCTTTCAAGTCGGCTTCGGTCCATTCGCCGCGGACCACCAGGCCCACGCCTTCGAACACACTGATCAAATCCACTTCTTTCTCCCCAAATTTTCCGGCCAGCATGGGTCCGCCGCTGATCACAATAGATGGGATGTTTAAGCGCATGGCGGCCATAAGCATTCCGGGAACGATCTTGTCGCAGTTGGGAACCAGGACCAGGGCATCGAAAGGATGGGCAATGGCCATGACTTCTACGGAATCGGCAATCAGCTCCCGGCTGGCCAGGGAATATTTCATCCCCTCATGGTTCATGGCGATGCCGTCGCATACGCCTATGGTGCAGAACTCCACCGGCGTTCCTCCGGCCAGGCGTACGCCGGTTTTAACGGCTTCGACGATCTTATCCAGGTGAATGTGGCCGGGGATGATTTCATTGGCTGAGTTGGCGATGCCCACCATCGGCCGTCGAATTTCTTCGTCCGTAAAGCCCATGGCCTTAAAGAGAGAACGGTGGGGAGCTTTCTCCAATCCCTTCTTCATTAGATCGCTACGCATAAATAATCCTCCGCATGGATTCATGAAATATGAAAAGAGATTTGCATAATATCTTTGCCGATATCCTGCTGTCAATCGCAAATTTTGTATCGCCTCCTGTAACAGTTTAGCGACTTGAAAAAGGGTATAAAAGCCTTTGTTAAGGGCCGGGGGTTAGAGCGGAACGCGCCGGAAGCATCGGTTGGGTTTCCGCTTGGCCACGAAGACAGAAGATCTTTTCCTCCGGAGGAGGCGGGGGTTCTTGCCCGCCCCATATGCGGAGAAATCAGCGTCTTATGATTCTCCGCCTAAGGCGGATTCCACTCTGGCCCCCGGCCCCTGGAATTCCTTGGCCTTTACAACACACCTTTTTTCAAAGGGCTAAAGTGTTACAAAATTCCGAAATCTATATGCCAGTGCTGCCCGCGCTCATCGCCCCGAACCCCGGGCCACGAATAGGATTTTGTAAAGTGAAGGGAAGCAAGCTTTTTTGGGAAAGGTTTTGACAAAGGGAAAAGTTGATGTTATTTTTAATCTGTATGACATTGGCTAAAGCGACCTCTGTATAATACAGAGGAAAGGGAAGAAACGGCTTCAGACCTTGCCTTTTAGAAAGGGGGCCTACATGTCTATTCGGGTTGGCATCAACGGATTTGGGAGAATTGGCCGGAGCGTGATGCGCGCCGCTTTGAAGGCCGAGAGCTTTTCGGAAATTGAAATTGTGGCCATCAACGACCTGACAGATAATTCCACCCTGGCCCATCTGCTGAAATACGACTCCATCATGGGGCGTCTGAACATGGAAGTAAAGCTTCAGGAGAAGGGCCTAATGATTAACGGAAAAGATGTGGTCATAACCGCCATCAAAGACCCGGCGCAGATTCCCTGGAGGGACCTGTCCGTAGAGTACGTGGTGGAATCGACCGGCATCTTCACCGAAGCCAAGCGGGCCAGGGGTCATCTGGATGCCGGAGCGCGCAAGGTGATCATCACCGCGCCGGCCAAGGGCGAAGACGTCACCGTGGTGATGGGAGTTAACGAGTATGACTACAACCCCTACGAGCACCACATCGTTTCCAATGCCTCC
Source organism: Deltaproteobacteria bacterium (assembly GCA_016875165.1). GTDB lineage: Bacteria > Desulfobacterota > SM23-61 > SM23-61 > SM23-61 > JAHJQK01. The sequence goes on along the minus strand of VGSF01000007.1, from coordinate 15,683 downwards.
TGCACAACGAATTGCCTGGCTCCGATCGCCAAAGTCATCCTGGATAAATTCGGCATTCGCCGGGGAATCATGACCACGATACACTCTTACACCAATGACCAGCGCATCCTCGATTTTCCCCACAGCGACTTGAGGAGAGCGCGGGCCGCGGCCCTTTCCATGATACCCACCAAAACAGGGGCGGCCTCGGCCGTGGCCCTGGTGATCCCGGAATTGAAGGGAAAGTTTGACGGGCTGGCTGTGCGGGTGCCCACTCCCAATGTTTCCTTAGTGGACCTAGTCATGGAGATTGAGCAGGAAGCCAGCATCCAGGAAGTGAACCAGGCCCTCAAAGATGCTGCCAACCGCTTCCTGGGCTATACTGAAGAACCGCTGGTCTCCATTGATTTCCAGGGAGATGCCCGCTCCGCTATCGTGGATGGTTCCTCCACCAAGGCCATCGGGGATATGGTGAAAGTGCTGGCCTGGTACGATAACGAATGGGGCTATTCCAACCGGGTCCTGGACCTCATTCTCCATATGGATGCGGAAAAGCCCGTGTAAAAGGCGGAGTCTGCTGAGTGGCCATCAACCGTCTTCCGAAAGAAGCTGAGCGAGAACGGCGCTCCCCGGAGCTCCCTCTGGGGATCCTGGAATCGGATGCTCTGCGCATAAACCTGGAAGAAACCGCGGTTGAGCAGGTGGCCATTGATCCTAAATACAAAGTCCTGCAGGAGGCGGTGCAGGGTTACCGGGGAATCCAGAAGACCGTTGACGCTCTCCTTTTCGAATTAAACCATCCTTTTAAAAATTGGGAAATCATCCTCCCGGAAATGCGGGCCTTCGCTCTGAAGCATTTCGCGGCTTATGCGCGCCATCCGCGGGGGCCGCAAGCCATTACCGTAGTTATCGACGTTTTCTGGGAAGCTCTGGTGAATTCGGGTCAGGAGACCCTCGAAGCCAAAGCAGTCGATTATCTCTTAAGTTATGCGGAAAAGATCGCAAGCGAAATTAACGGGGAGAACCTGGAAAAAATCATGCCGGTTCTGCGCGCCTGTTTTCAACGTCTCTTCTCCCTCCCGGAAAAACATTTTTTTTCCTTAGCCTCCAGCCACATTTCCCTGAAGAGGATAGGACAGATACTGCTGCGCCAGTTGCCGGAAGATTCAGAGCTAAGCGAATTCAACAGCCTGCTGGTCCGCAGCCTGCGGGCGGCTTATGGATACTGGCTTAAGGAAGATGATCCCTGCCTTTGGTTCGGGCAGGAAAAGGGCGTTCCCACCCGCGTTGATAAGGAAGAACTCCACATCTCCGGGAAAATTTCCCATCAGCGCCTCAGGGAATTCCTGGCCGATTTAGACAAGTTTTCTTCCGGGGATGGTTCCAGTGAGACCCTGCGCAGCCTCCTCACGCGGCCGGGGTATCTGGAGATCGTCCGGGCCTACAAGGAGATTCCCTATTGTTTGAGCGGCCCTCCCGTAAAAGCCCGAAGAGAGATTGATGAACAACCGGCCAAAGACCGGAAAATCCTGGCTCTCTTCAAAATCATGGAGATCAAGGGACTCCAGGACATCCATGAAGAAACCCTGCGGGAAATCAATTATACCATTGTAGAACGGATCCGCCAGGAGCCTCCCGAGCGGATGCAGGAATTTTTGCTAAGGACTTTTTCTTTGCTCAAGTCCAGCGTGGAAAAATATCCGGAAACGGCTTTGCAGTGCATCCAGACCATCGGAGCGGAGGTTTTTAACCGGGGGTACAGCCCCCTGGTGGAAGTTTTTTTGGAACAGGTTCTGCATTTTGGTTTTCAGTACCCGGCTGTCCAGGGAGTCAATTCTAACTGGCAGCTGATCTGTAACCCTTGCCACCTGACCAACGTGCGGGTCTGGCTGGACATAATTGGACGCAACCCCAAATGGTGCAGCACCCTGCTTTCGGCCCTGATCATCAATCTGAAATTAGGGGGCACTTGCATCAAAGACACCGACCTTTTCCAGAAAGAAGTCACCAAACTGCTCAACGCCGACATCGAGCCGGTTTACAACCTGATCAAACAGCTAACCAAATTGCTGCCGGTTTACTTCAACGAAATCGGGGCGGAAGGCCGGCTCAGGGACGAGACCACGGAAATCGACGAAATTACCCGCCGCAAGGACCCCCTGATTCATTTCCTGCGCAAGCAAAGTCATGTGGAGAGCAGCAACCTGATCGAGAATTTTATCCGGGAGATATTCCGCTTCTGGCGCCTGAAAGATAAAAGCGGCCTGAGAAATTTTCTCCCTCCAGAAATCTTCGAGAAGCTTAATGCCCAGGGCCCTTACATCGATGAAGTTCACCTGATCCTGCAAAAAATCCTCGCGCAAAAGAGATTCACCGGAGAGAAGGACCTCCTGCGGCTGACGGAATCAGAGACTGAAACCCTTATGGCTGGGATGAACCTCGTCTCCGAGGCCGAAAAAAACCGGGTAGCCCTGCTGCTTAAAATATACCGTTTGGTCAATCAGAAATACAACCTGGGTTTCCAGGAAATCAACTACCATCTTCAGGAAGCTTCCCGCTGGGGTTTCGAAGGGTTGGATGAGATCCAGAAAACCCTGGAGAGGAATAATACCCGGGAATGCCTGGATCATCTGTTGAGTTACTTAGAGGAGCTGAAAAAAATCATCATATCGCCTGAGCGGTTTGAGGCCCGGGAGGATATTTACCGCAAGCGGCACATTGCCGTGGATATTCCCTCCATGTACGGCCGGTACCGGGAGAAGAAGTTCGACGCCTTAAGCCTGACCTTCCGCTTAGAAAACCTGGCCAATATCTATCTGGAAAGGCTGATCGACTCTCTTGATTTATCTTTCATCACCCGGGCCACTTTCTTTGAGATAATCCAGTGCATCCATTATGTCTTCCGGGCCATGCAGTTGGACGGAATCTCCTCCCACCGCCTGGAAACCCACATGAAGCTTCTGGAAAAATCCCTGGAGATCAAGCGGTTCGGCTTTACCCAGTATCTGGATATCTTCCGGGGATTTTCCGAAGGGGTGAAGGACATCCTCTCGGTTTATTACGTAAACGCCCACAAAAACAACATGACCGACTTAATCCTGCAGATGGGCAAAAAGAACATCCTTCCCAAGTATCTCTTCTCTGCCGGCGAAGAGACGGGGCCTACGGAATTCGTTTATCAGATCGGTGAAAGGTTTATCCGCGACCTGATCTCCAGCACCTTTGGCCTGCAATACCTGGATAATTTCCTGGCCAGGATTCAACAAACCCTCTCCGAGCAGAAAGAAACTTTGAACGAGGCCGACCTGGACCTGCTGATGACCTATGACCCTAAAAAAGTCTGCTGTTCGATCTACCATCCGAACCGCCTGACCAATGACCTGATCCACCTGGGGAGCAAGGGATACAATTTAGCCGTGCTGGCTTCCGAAGGGATTCCGGTTCCTCCGGGCTTTATCCTGACCACGGAGGTCTTCCGTTGTTTGCGGATCATCGAGCAGTTCAAGCACGCCCATGACCATTTTGAAAGGGAGATTCGCGCCGGCCTTAAGCAGATCGAAAAGGCCACGGGACGGGAATACGGCAACCCCGCTCGCCCCTTACTCCTGGCCGTGCGCAGCGGTTCGACCGTCTCCATGCCCGGGATGATGGCCACTCTTCTGAACGTGGGCATGAACGAAGAAATCCTGGAAGGTTTGATCCGGTCCACAGGGGAAGCCTGGTTTGCCTGGGACAATTACCGCCGGTTCATCCAGTCCTGGGGCATGTCTTACGGCATGGAGCGGGAAGTCTTCAACGATATCATGCGCAAGTTTAAAGTTAGGTATGAAGTGGAGAAGAAAAGGCAATTTTCCGGGAAGGAGATGAAAGAACTGGCCCTGGCCTACCGGCGGGCAGTGGAAGAAAGGCAAATTACCCTTTACGAAGATCCCCGGGCCCAGCTCCAGGTGGCCATCAACCAGGTCCTTAATTCCTGGAATTCCACTAACGCTAAACAGTACCGGGATATAATGGGCATTGCGGATTCCTGGGGAACTGCGGTCATCGTGCAGGCCATGGTTTTTGGCAACCTCGGCCTCTCCTCCGGGAGCGGCGTGGTTTTTACGGCGCATCCCTACCGCAAAATCAGGCGGGTGGCCTTATGGGGGGATTTCACTGCCGGCAATCAGGGAGAAGACATTGTCGGAGGCCTGGTTTCGACCTACCCAATTTCCAAGGAACAGAGGGAATTGGAAGGAAGAGAAGAGGACCTGGAAGAAAAATTTCCGGAAATATACCGGCGGCTTTTTGAGATAACCAAAAGCCTGGTTTACGATAAAAAGTGGAATCCCCAGGAAGTCGAATTTACCTACGAAAGTCCCGATGAGAACGGCCTGTATATCCTGCAGACCAGGGACATGGTATCTTCAAAAAGGGAAAAATTTGAGGTATTCTTTCCTTCGCCTGTGCTGCAGGAAAGTTTGATCGGTAAAGGAATCGGGGTTAGCGGAGGGGCTCTCTGCGGGCGGGTCGTGTTCACCCTGGAAGACATCCAGCGCCTGCGCCGGGAAGAGCCGGGCACACCGCTTATTTTGGTCCGTTCGGATACTGTCCCGGAGGACATCAAGGAGATTTCCCTTACCGAAGGCCTGCTGACAGCCAAAGGAGGGCAGACCTCCCATGCGGCCATCGTTGCTTTCGAGCTGGATAAGGCTGCGGTCGTGGGTTGCCGCAACCTAATGGTTTTGGAAAATGAGGGCCTTTTTCTGATCAACCGCACAGAGGTGAAAAGAGGGGATTACATCGGTCTGGATGGAAGAAAAGGCCTGGTTTATTCGGGAAGGCATGAGATTAAAGCCGAAGGGGATCCTTACCCCATCCTGATGTAAGAACCCGTTCCTGCCCACATAGGACGCAGATTTGCGCAGTAAGCGGGTAACGAATTTAGGGAGGTGCTGCCATGCCGGATTATCTTACGGTGAGAGAAGGGGAAAAGAGCCCGCTAAAATTAGGGATCAATGGCCTGGGCCGGATCGGAAAACTCACTGTCTGGCATCAGGTTGCCCGGGGTTATTTTTCAGGGCTGGTTATCAACCTGGGACGGGAAGCCGGAAAAGGTCTGGAAGACATTGCCAGCTACATCGAACGGGACAGCACTTATGGATATTTGGGTCAGTACCTATACGGGCACAAAGCCGGCCGGGTCATAGAGAACTTGAATGAAGAACACGGGACTTTCGAGGTAAACGGGACTCCCGTGACCATCCTGCGCCAGGACCGGAATCCGAAGGAGCTCCCCTGGAAAAACCTGGGGGTTCCGCTTATTGTGGATACCACGGGAAATTTTTTGGATCCCACGGCGCCGCCGGATCATAAAAATGGCTCGATCCAGGGGCATCTCCTGGCTGGAGCTGAAAAGGTCATCGTCTCGGCTCCGTTTAAAATCAAGGATAAATCCCTGGCCATGCCCGTGGACGCCGTAACCATGGTTATGGGGATAAATGACGACCAATATGAACCCATTAAGCACCGCATGGTTTCGGCCGCCTCCTGCACTACCACCTGCCTGGCTTTTATGGTAAAACCCCTGCTGGATTATTTCGGCGCGGATAAGATCTTAAGCGCCTCGATGGTGACCGTGCATGCGGCCACCGGGTCTCAGGAAGTGTTGGACCGCCTTCCTGACCCCAGAGCGGATGACCTGAGGAAAAACCGTTCGATCATGAACAATATCATCCTCACCTCCACGGGGGCAGCTAAGGCCCTGGCCCTGGTTATTCCGGAGATGAAACGCATCGGGTTCATTTCCGAGTCCGTGCGCATTCCCACGAGCACCGGCTCATTGATTATCTTGGTTCTGAACATTCAGGATGAAAGCATGGAGCAGCCGATCAACCGGGGAACGGTAAATCAGGTTTACCGGAAAGCCTCCGAGACCTACATGAGCAAGTACCTGCTTTTCACCGAGCGCCAGAACGTCTCTTCCGACATCATCGGCACTCCTTGCGCAGCCGCCATTATAGAGGGGACTGAGACGCATACGCGAACCGCGCACATTTGCGTTGATCTATCGAAGATACCGGGATTGTCCCAGGGAGCCTTTAAAGAGGGAGCTTCTTGCGTGGCGGAAATTCCGGTCACCCAGGCCGTTGTTTACGGCTGGTATGACAACGAATTAGGAAGTTATACGAATTTATTGGGAGATCTCACGGTAAAGATTGCCGAGGGACTTCGCTGAAAGTAACCCTTCAGTCACGGGTGGGTGGCCAAGGTCGGAGGAGGAAAGGTTCGGCGTAAAAGCCAAGGGTGCCCATGGCCGGGGGGCCAGCCCAGTCCGCTGGGAATCATGAGGCGCTGATTTCTCCGTGGATGGGGCGGGGCTGACGCCTTCCGCCTCCTCCGGCGGAGGTAGAGTGAGGACACCATGAACAGAGATATCCCGGCCGATGCTTCCGGCGCGTACCGGTCTGGCCCCCCGGCCAAAACAGAATCTTGGCCAGGGTTAATTCCTCCGATATTCCTGTCATAGGCACTCGTGACTGAAGGGTTAGGAAATTTCTCGGCGAGCCCTGTTGTTCCATATTTTCTCTTGTTTTTTAATGGGTTATGCACTTGCGGGAATAAATACCCCCCTCCCCATAAAACTTTTTTCAGATAGCCCTCATTTTTTTCTTGACGAACACAATATATAGTGGTAGAAAAAACCTTCTATACAATATTTGCTACTTTTTAAAGGAGGTCAGTGCATGGGATCTGTCGACCTTCAGGCGCGTCCTGACAGGCAGGCCCTTCTTTCCCAGGAAACGGGCATCCGGGGCTTATCAGAGGGCAAGGGGAATGAGACCACAGATATGGCCCTATTCGTGCGCACTTCCAGCGAGACGCTTTCCGACTGGAACCGGCAGCGAATTGTAGATGCCCTCCTCAGGGAGACAACCATTGATAGGGACACGGCCGAGCGGATCAGCCGCGAGGTGGAAGACCAGATAATCACTTCCAAGATTTCCCTCGTCACATCCCCGTTGATTCGGGAGCTGGTGGATGCCAAACTGATCGAGTACGGCCTGGAGGAAGCCCGCAAGATGCACACCCGCCTGGGGGTTCCGCTCTATGACGTGGATCAGCTCATCCTCCATCCCAACCGGGAAAACGCTAACGTTCCCCACGGCCCTGAGGCCACCAACCTCACCTTGGCCGAGCGGATCAAGAAGGAATATGCCCTGCTTAACGTCTTCTCCCAGGAGATCGGCGACGCCCACATGCGGGGAGACCTGCACCTCCATGACTTGGGGTTCATCGACCGCCCGTACTGCTCCGGGCAGTCGTTAGAGTACATCAAGAAGTTCGGCCTCAACCTGCCCAATTCCCTTTCCATGGCCAAGCCAGCCAAGCATCCCGAAGTGCTACTGGCCCACATGGTCAAGTTTGCCGCGGCCCTGCAGAGCAACTTTGCCGGAGCCATCGGCTGGGATGCCGTCAACCTTTTCTTTGCCCCCTACCTCGAAGGCCTGAGCGACCGGGAAGTGCATCAGTTGGCCCAGATGCTCATCTATGAATTTTCCCAGCAAGCCGTGGCCCGGGGCGGGCAGGCCATTTTTACGGACATCAATCTCTATTGGGAGGTTCCCAAACATTTCGAAAATGTGCTGGCCATCGGGCCCGGCGGAGAGTTCACCGGGAAAACCTATGCCGAATACGAAAGCCAGGCTCAGAGGTTTGTCTGGGCGCTCTTCGACGTTTACCGCGAAGGAGACGCCGTGGGCCGGCCATTCTTCTTTCCCAAGCCCCTGGTGCACATTACCGAAAAATTTTTTCAAACACCTGGCCACCTGGATTTCCTGATGCACATCTGCGACATAGCCGCTGAGAAGGGCAACACCTACTTTGTCTTCGACCGGGGAAACACGGCCAAAGTTTCCGAATGCTGCCGCTTGAGTTTCAAACTGGAACAGTCCGACCTGGAAGACGCCAAACAACCCTGGCGCATGCGTTACTGCGCCCTGCAGAATGTCACCTTGAATCTCCCGCGCATCGCCTATCAATGCGGCGGTGATGATACCAGGCTTTACGCCAGGATCTCCGAGGTGTTTAACAAGGCCGTGCGGGCCCACCTGGAGAAGAAGGCTTTTCTGGAACGTCTGTTGGCCCTGGGAGATAATGGACCGCTGGCCCTTTTGACCATGAATAAAGACGGTTCGCCTTATTTGCGCATGCACCGGGTGACCAATCTGATTGGCATGGTGGGCTTAAATGAGATGATTCAGGTGCACCGGGGCAAAGAGCTTCATGAATCAGACGACATCCTGAAATTCGGCCTGAAGGTAATAGCCTACATGAAGCTCCTGGCGGAAAGGATGAGCCAGAAATATAACATGCGCTTTGTCCTGGAACAGACCCCGGCCGAGTCCACGGCCTACCGCTTTGCCAAGCTGGACCTCAGGGACTTTTCCCCCCGCTCGGGCTATGTGGTCAAAGGGGACATTTCCCGGGGAGAGGTGTACTACAGCAATTCTACTTACCTTAACGTAGGCTCGGTCGTAAACCCGATCGACCGGGTGCGCAAGGAAGGGCTATTTCATCCTTTGATCGAGGCTGGAGCCCTGACCCACCTCTGGCTGGGAGAAGCCCGCCCTTCCAAAGAGTCCCTGGCCAATTTCGTGATCAAAACCTTTCGCCATTCCCAGAATGACCAGATCGCTTTCTCGCCGGAATTTACGGCCTGCACCGATTGCGGGCGGACAGCCCGCGGCCTTGCCGACAAATGTTCTTATTGCGGTTCGACTCAAATCGAAGGCATAACCCGCATCACCGGTTATTTCACAAAGATTTCCAGCTGGAACAAAGGGAAGCTGGGAGAGTTGCACGACCGTTTCCGCAACCAAAGATATTTCTCTGAAAATGAACTTCCGGAGGCGAGAAGCGAAGGACAAAGGCCCCGACAGGAAAAACTGCCCAAGCCGGCCGGTTTGCGTATTTAAGGTTTGAATAAATATTTTGGGGACGCGGATTAACGCAGATTTTCAGGATTTAAAAGCCCATACGCCTAACGCCTTGGGCCTTAAGGCCATTTCTGCGTGAATCTGCGAAAATCTGCGTCCTGTCGAATTTAAGGAGGTGGGGGAATGACGCTCTTTACCAAGGAAGGCTGTGAGAAGTGCGAGTACGTGAAGAAGAGCGTGGACCTGAAAAAATTGGGGGTAAAAGTGGAAATTCTCGGTCCGGAAAATCCCGATTCCCTGGCTCACCTGGCCTGGCATGAGCTGGTCAGCCTGGCCGAAACCCAGCTCCCCATCTTAGTGCTGGATGACTCCTCTTCCATGACCGGGGCGATCCGCATCAAGAATTACTTAACAGCATTCAGCAAACAGCCCTCAGCAGTCAGCTAAAATAAATCGTCCGATGGAAGCTGAAAGCTGAGTGCTGAAAACTGATGGCTGCTTATGGACTATCCCATTAAAGGCTTTATCGAGACCTCTTTCTCGGACTGCCCGGGAAAGGTGGTTGCTGTTCTTTTCCTTCCATTCTGCGATTTCCGTTGCCTTTACTGCCATAATCATGAGCTGGTCCTTACGCCGGAGAAATACCCGGACTTTCCCCTGAGGGAAATCGTGGAAAGACTGCGGGAACGCCGGGGATGGATCGATGGGGTCTGCTTGACGGGCGGGGAGCCCACCCTCCACCCCTGGCTCCCCTCTTTGATCCGTGATCTGAAATCCGCTACTGGTCTGGCTCCTTCCGGCGTTTCCCTGGGCATTAAGCTGGACACCAATGGCACGCGCCCCGAAATTCTGCAAAACCTGATTGCTGAAGGTCTGCTGGACTACGTGGCCCTGGATCTTAAGGCCCCTTTGCAAGCTGCCCGCTATGCCCGCGTCGCCGGCGTTCCCTTAGGGGAAGATTTAATAGCCCGAATTCAGTCAAGCATCCAGATTCTTCTTAAAGGCAAAGTGGATCATGAATTTCGCACCACTCTCGTTCCGGCATTGATTGAAGAAGAGGAGATCTATGACTTAGCCCGGAGAATCCAGGGAGCCAGACGATACACCCTGCAAAATTTTAATCCCCGGCATACGCTGGATAAAAATTTGACAAGCGTGCAGCCCTTCGACGAACAAACCTTGCGCCGGATGCAGGAAAGGGTGAATGAGATTATTAAATGAAAAGTTTCGAGTTTCAAATTAGGCGCTTAGCGCCTTATTAATACAAACATGTTTGTAAGAAGGAAATGTCTGCCGATATATCCCCCCTTTGCCAAAGGGGGGTTAGGGGGGATTTCAGGACTTTTCGCTGCCCGCCTGAGGCGAGCCACTTTTTCCGCGCGCAGTCGCTGAAAAAGCTTAGTCTCTTAAATTGAAACCTACATAACGGGAGATCAAGGATGAAAGATGAAATTGTCCAGGCTTTCCGGGAAAGTGCGGATTTAAAAGTGCGCTTCATCCGGCAGAATGCCGAGATTCTTAGCCAGGTCGTCAAGATGATCGTGGAGGCTTTTAAGGCCGGGAATAAAGTTCTCCTGTTCGGTAACGGCGGCAGCGCGGCCGACGCTCAACACATCGCCGCCGAGTTCGTCAACCGCTACCAGATCGAACGGCCGCCGTTGCCAGCCATCGCTCTTACCACAGACACCTCGATCTTAACCAGCATAGCCAACGATTATGGGTATATCGATTCTTTTGCCAAACAGGTGAAAGCCCTGGGGAGAGAGGGCGATGTGGCTATCGGCATTTCCACCAGCGGGACGGCCGCGAATGTTATTAAAGCAGTCAAAGTGGCCAGAGAAATGGGCCTGAAGACCGTGGCCATAACCGGAGGCGAAGGAGGCGATCTGGCGAAATTAACGAACATTTCTCTAATCGTGGATTCGCCGAGCACTCCTCGAATACAGGAGGTGCACATCACCATCGGTCATGTACTCTGTGAGATGGTGGACTGGATGCTGTTTCAATATCCCGCATAAAATTTTTTCACCGCAGAGCGAGCTGAGAATAAAAAAATTGGTATCAGTTTAGCGATTTGAATAAAATGGTATAAAAGCCTTTATTAAGGGCCGGGGGTTAGAGCGGAATGCGCCGGAAGCATCGGTTGGGATTCCGCTTGGCCACGAAGGCAAATGATTGTTTCCTGCGGAGGAGGCGGGGGTTGTTGTCCGCCCCATATTCGGAGAAATAATCGCCTTATGATTCCAAACATTCCGCTCTGGCCCCCGGCCCCTGGAATTCCTTGGCCCTTACAACAGCTTTTTTCAAAGAGCTAAAGTGTTACAAAAACTTCAATCTGAAATCTTAAATCAGATAAGTTTCGGATTTTTCTTTTAATGAGGTTGTCTATGAAAAAAAACCTTCAACCCCTGTCCCTTGATGGAGTCAACACTTACTCCCTCAAGAAAAGGAAGAGCCTGGTTAGCATAAAAGATTTTGCCCGGCCCGTTTCCGCTGAGACTTCTTTCAAAAAATTCCTCGATTCCCTTCCGCCTATTCTCGCTGCCAAGGACTTTAAGGAGGCGGTCGGGCGAATTAAAGAAGCCCGCCTAAACGGCAAGCCCGTGGTCCTGGCCATGGGCGCTCATCCCATTAAGGTGGGGCTAAATCCTTTGATTATCAAGCTTATGGAAAAGGGAATTCTGCGGGCCGTGGCCATGAACGGGGCCGGGATTATTCATGACTTCGAGGTGGCCTTCGCCGGAAAAACTTCCGAAGACGTTTCCGCGAAGATTGCTCAGGGCGCCTTCGGCATGGCCGAAGAAACAGGCCGGATGATCAACGAGGCCATAAGTGAGGGCTGGCGAAAGGGGTGGGGGATCGGCCGTTCCGTGGGTGAGATGATCTTAAGGCAAAAATTTCCCCACCGCCAGATGAGCATCACCGCCGCCGGATTTAGGCTGGGAATTCCCGTGACCGTTCACGTGGCCGTGGGCACGGACATCATCCACATGCACCCCAGCGCTTGCGGGGAGGCCATCGGCGGGGCAAGCCACCTCGATTTTCGCCTTTTCGCCGCGGTCGTCTCTCAACTTCAGGGGGGGGTGTATTTGAACCTGGGATCGGCAGTGATTTTACCCGAGGTATTTTTAAAAGCTTTGACTCTGGTGCGGAACCTGGGTTACCAGGTGAAAAATTTTACCACTATGAATATGGATATAATCCCCCATTACCGCCCTTTGACCAACGTTGTCCGCCGCCCAACCCTCGAAGGAGGCAAAGGGTTTCACATAACCGGCCACCACGAGATCATGTTCCCGCTGCTTGCCGCTGCCATCCTGGAAGAACCTTCTCACCGCAGAGCACGCTGAGTATTACTTGAAGCACCAAATTCCAAGCACCAAGCACCAAATAAATTCCAATAACCAATTTTCTAAATTCCAAACTTGATGGTCTTGTAAAAAGTCAAAATTTGGATGGCAATGTAAAAAGCTCCATATGCAAGGCGCGCAAAACCTGAGGAGTGAGGCCTACTTACAAGGTACGCCGCAACGACGAAGGTGAAGCGCAACGCCGCAGATGGACTTTTTACGAAGCCATCAAACTTCGCCCATTGGCATTGACATGGGCATCCAAGGGGTTTCGGTCATTCGGTGTTGGAATTTCGGAATTATTTGGAATTTGGAATTTGGGATTTGGTGCTTGGAATTTGAAATTTTTATCTCGTCTCGGCGTTCTCTGTGGTAATCTTTTACTTTAGGTATTTCTCCAGGGCCCGCAGGCTGGGTAAGAGGTGTTCCTCCAGGTGGGGTTCGATGGTGTAGATGGGCTGAAGATTTTTAGCGCGCAGGGAGGAAAAGATTTCTGCAAAGTCGATCTGGCCATCGCCTATGGGAAGATGCTCATCTACCTTTTGATGATTGTCGTGCAGATGAACCTCAATTAGGTGGGAACCGAGGGCTTCGATCCACTCCCAAATGGCCACCTCCGAGAAAATGTGGCCATGCCCGGCGTCGAGACAATAACCCAGGTAGAGAGAATCGATGGCTTTAAGGAGCTTCCTCAAGATTGACGGGTTTTCTTCGAAGACATTTTCCAGGGCCAGCCTTACGGAAAACTCCTCCGCCCGTTCCGTAAGCGGCTTCCAGGTCAAAAGGCTGTTTTTAATCCAGAGGGCCACATCGTCGTCGAATCGGAAGCGGTCATACCCGGGATGGAATACGATGGCCCGTGGATGAAAATAGGGAACGAGGTCCATAACCTGATTGAACCGGAAAACCGTGACCTGGCGAATTTTATCATCCACTGCCCCCGGGCTTAAGTCCATGAAGGGAGCATGAAACGTTACGGGAATATTTTTTTGAATTAAATTCCGGGATACCTTTTCCACTTCCTCCTTCTTTAAGTTATCCAGAGTTTTACCGCTGAAATAAATCTCCGGCTGCAACCCCATTTCCAGGACGCCGTTCAGGTTTTGCAGGAGCAAGGGGAAAGGAAGGTTTACCTGCACTTTCTCTAAAATGCCCATTCTTTTATCGGGAGGAGGGTGATGGCCCTTTGTCACCGGATCCTTTCTGGGAACTGACCACTTCCACGCTAAAATCAGTAATTCCTGAAGGGCCGGCGCCGGGCTTGGCCGCAGGTTGTTTATCGGGTTGCCCAGCCGTCCTCCTTGAATGGAAGCCGGTAAAGACGATCATGAAAGGAACGGATTTTCCGGGTTGGATGTTTACATTGGAAAAGGTTTCGCCAAATTGGGAGGAAAGGCTTTTTTCAATCGTATCCCGGGTAAATATTTTTAAATCTTCTTCCAGAAGAATATTCCCGCAGAAGCTGGTTTTTTCCTCCACCTTCTCCCCTTTGGGGTTAAGGAGTGTGCCCTTGACTTTTATAAAACTGCGAGGCTCTTTCCATTGATTGACCGCCTGGCCTTCGATAACGAAAATCCCGTTCAAGTTTTTGTTGTCCAGGTAATACCCGCGCACTTTTTCCAGGGAGATGAAACCTTCAGCCTCACCGCCCAGACCCAGGTATTTCTTTAAGGTAGAAAAGCTGAGGGCTATTTTTTTCTTTGCTTCAGGGCTTTTCCAAACGAGGTATCCCCCATACCCCACCCCTGCCAGAGCGAGCATGATGATAAGGAAAACCAGCGCTGGAATACGGCGGGGCGGTGGTTTCTTGCGCGGCGGCATTTCAACTTTTCGCGGGGTTCTTGGGGAAAAATCTTCGGCAAATATTGGGGAGGGAGTTTCAGCGGGCGGAGAAGTCTCTCCTCCCGGGGCGGGCTTTTGCACCGGGAATACATGCTGGCACTTGGAACAGCGGGCCTTCGCTCCCCCCTCGGGAATGCGCTCGTCATCCAGGTTAAATTTGATAAGGCATATTGGGCAAGTAATAATCATGGTTTTTTAAAAAAAGAGGCCAGAGGTCAAAATAAAAAAATACCCAAAATATTATTCTGTATTCTGAGCCTCTTGCAAAAGTATTTTTTTGTGGTTCGACAAAGCTTGTCCTGAGCGAACCGTTCACCCTTCGAGAACCTCAGGGCGAACGGTGAGTCGAAGGGCTCACCACGAACGGAAAAACTAAATAATTTCAACCTAAGCCCGTTCACCCTGAGCATGTCGAAGGGTAAATTGCGGACTTTTGCAAGAGCCTCTTCTGAATTCTGAATTCTATTGAGGCTCTTGCAAAACTCTTGAAAAGTAGAGGAAATCGTCATTCCGGGCAAGCGAAGCGCGACCCGGAATCCAGGATTTTCAAGAAATTCTGTCCGCCTGAGGCGGACGGCTTTCGCCGGAATGACGGAGTAAGTGACTTTTGCAAGAAGCGCTAATTTAAAATATAAATTCCCCGTAAATTCCGGTGTTCCTCCGCACAATCCAGCCCATACCCCACCACGAAATGATTGTTGATTTGAAATCCGACATAATCAGCCTGAAAGTTCACTTCCCTCCTTGCGGGTTTATCGAGGAGGGCCACCACTTTCAGGGAACTGGGCCGGCGCGCTTTAAGACATCGCACAAGATACTTCAAGGTAATTCCCGTATCAATGATATCTTCCACCACAAGGACGTCTTTCCCCCGGAGGGAAGTTTCCAGGTCTTTGGTGAATTTAACTTTCCCCGATGACCGGATTCCTGAACCATAACTGGCCAGGCGGACAAAATCCATTTTAACCGGCACAGTCATTTTGCGGGCCAGGTCGGCCATAAAAATAAAGGCCCCTTTGAGAACCCCCACCAATAGAACTTCTTTCCCTGAAAAATCTTTGGAAATTTTCCGGGCGAGGCTCCCAACTTTCTTCTGAACTTCATTTTCCGATACAAGCAATTTCATAGGAGCCTCTTGCAAATGTCATTTATTCGGTCATTCCGGCGAAAGCCGGAATCCAGTTTTTTCCAGGCATTACGAACTGACTGGACCCCGGTTTTCACCGGGGTGACGGCTTAAATCCAATTTTTCACACCTTCCCCTTTCGTAAAGGGGGGTTGGGGGGATTTGGAATCTATTTTCTAACAATAGCTGAGTATATTAATTTCTCTGTTATTTGTAAAGATGAAATTTTTTCAAAAATTTACTCCTTGACAAATTCTGCATAGGGGTTAACATAGGAGCCTCTTGCAAAAGTATTTTTTTGTGGTTCGACAAGCTTGTCCTGAGCGAACCGTTCACCCTTCGAGAACCTCAGGGCGAACGGTGAGTCGAAGGGCTCACCACGAACGGAAAAACTAAATAATTTCAACCTAAGCCCGTTCACCCTGAGCCTGTCGAAGGGTAAATTACGGACTTTTGCAAGAAGCTCAA
>VGSF01000006.1 GCA_016875165.1 Deltaproteobacteria bacterium | reverse complement strand
TCCAGATTCCCCCTCCCCTTTATCCCCTCCCGCCAAGGGAGGGGATAATTACGGTAAAGCCTTTTTTCATGGAACACGCCGTCATTACTTGGCTTATTTAAGCGCTCACTTTTGGGAGAAGAGCCATAAGTTTTTTGTCATTCCGGCCCCGATTTTCATCGGGATAAACTCCAGCCGGAATCCAGTCTTTTCAAATAGTTATAAGTTCTCTGGACTCCGGTTTTCACCTGTCTGCCAGGCACAGGCAGGCCGGAGTGACGACTTTTTACGAGATCGTCATAATTGCCCCTGTCTATTTAGTCTTTTCTTTTTCTAAGCCCATTTCCTTTAGGAGATCGGCGTAGAATTTATACGTCCCGGGGAAGTCTGTCTCCAGTTGACGCCGGTCTTTGAAATGGAAAGGAACCGATAAATTATTCAGGACTTTTTTGAACTCAGAAGAGTGGGCTGCCTGGCGAAAGGCCAGTTCTAATTTATTGAAAATCGGATCGGGTAACCCTTTGGGAGCGAGAAGCACGTACAGGGCCGGCGGCACGTCTTTATAACCCAGATCCGTGAGGGTGGGGATATCGGGAAAATCCGGGTCTCGCTTGTCGGAGATGGTCACGGCCAGCATCCGGAAGATGTCCTGTTTTACATAATTCAGATGAATTCCCGCACCCGCCGTGAAGTCAACGTGCCCCCCGATGAGGGCCGTGCAAGCCGGGGCTCCTCCCTTGAAAGGAACATGCTTGAAGCTCACCTTGGTTTGCTTGGCTAAAAATTCTACGGCTAATTGTTGGGTGGCCCCGATTCCCGAAGAGCTGTAGGAAACAACCCCTGGATTCTTGCGGGCATGTTCCACGAGGTCGTTCAGGGTTTTAATGGGAGACTCCTTCTTCACGCATATGCCCCCAATATAGTTGGCGTAGGCCAGAATGTAGGTGAAATCCTTGAAAGGATCGTAGGGTACATTCAGCATCAGGTGGCGCGTGTCCAAAGCTGAAGAGGATAAAACCGCCAGGGTATAACCATCCGGTTTTTTGCTGGCCAGAAGGGTAGCCGCGACGGTGGCCCCTCCCCCTGCTTTATTCTCCACTACAACCGGAACCCCCAATATTTTTTGGCCCGCTTCGGCCAGGGCTCTGGCCGTTAGGTCGGTCGTAGCTCCGGCTTCAAATCCACAGTAGATGGTAATGGGCTTTGTGGGGAAATCCTGGCTGAAAGCCTGTAAAGGACAACTGAGCAGGAACAGGAATAATCCTGACACCATAATTCCTCTAAGAAAATTTTTCTGGCTCCTCATCGTCTTTACCTCCTTTGTTTACCTGCCTTTAAAGGCGGGTTTTCGTTTTTCCTTGAAAGCCCGCTGGCCTTCCTTCAAATCTTCGCTGTTAAAGGCCTGAACCCGGAGGGATTCAATCTCCCTGGCATCCTCGGGGTCGAGTCGCTGGTATTTTACGGCTCTGTTAAAGATCATTTTCATGCCTTTTAGGGATAAGGGGGCATTGCCGGCGATTTCTTGGGCCAGTTCATAGGTAAAGGGAGCCAGTTGATCCGGAGGAAGAACGTAATGGACCAATCCCATTTCTTTGGCCTTCAAGGCCCCGAAGCTTCGTCCGGCGAGAAAAATTTCTTTAGCGTTAGCCAGGCCCACTACATTGATGAGGCGCATGATTCCATCCGGCTGATAGATAATCCCCAGCTTTGCCGGGGGAATTCCCATCTGGGCGCTTTCGGCGGCGATACGGAGGTCGCATGTTACCGCCAGGTCGCATCCGGCCCCGAAGGCATGGCCGTTGATCATGGCGATGACCGGGTAGGGGAAATTGAGGATCGCCTCCAGCCCGGTCTGGAGTGGGTTTTTGGACTTGAAGGCTTCGGCCATCTCCGGGGGCAGGTTCGTGGGGATATCCGAGATGTCATAACCGGAAGTGAAAGCTTTATCGCCGGCTCCGCGGATGACCAGGCACAAAACCTCACCCTCCTCCTTAAGCCGGGCCAGAGCTTCGGCAAACTGAAAGAGCAGGAGAGGGGAGAGAGCATTCCTCCGCTCCGGACGATTGAGAATGATCGTGCAAACTTTTCCCTGTTTTTCAATCAGCAGAAGTTTTTCTTCCATGGGATCTCCTAAAAAAATTTAGTCTATTCTCCTGGAAGCGGTTGCCCCCATGGAATGTTTGATCTAACAATCCCCATTTTTTTCATCCTAAGAATGATGATGTCGTAAAGAGTCTGCAAATGCGGTTTTCCGTCATTCCGGCCCCGATTTTCATCGGGATAAACTCCAGCCGGAATCAAGTTATTTCAAGATGTTCTGGACCCCGGCTTTCGCCGGGGTGACGATCTAAGAGATTTTTTACGAAGCCATCAAGAATGGAGCTTTGCAGAATACTATGAATCAAAAAAAAATTTTAATCAATAAAGATCTCAACCCCTTATTTTTCAGGGGTTAATCTTTTCCGAATCAAATCATCTTTTCCAAGAGCTGGACGGCCCGGATGGGATTAAAGACCCCGCAGACACAGGGTTTCCCCAGGATTTCGGCTGCCTCCTCGAGGCTCTTCTGGCCACGGCGAATATCCTTGAGCAGGCTCTGGACTAGGTTGAAAGAAATAAGTCCATGCCCGCACATGGTGGTAACCTCAGTGACCTTGGGGTTGGGGAGCGATTCCCTCTTTCCCCAGACCCCCAAAGAGAAGTTCACGGTATGCATCGGCAGACCCAGCTTCTGGCAATCCTGGCCAATATGTTGGAAAAGTCCTGATACGACAACGGAGACACCCAATTCGTGGTCCTTAATTTCCTGCAGGATTTGCAGGAGCGTTTCCCGGCTCTCAAATGCGGCCATGCCAATTTTAATTCTTTTGTAAATAAGCGGCAATTGTTCATCGGTTAAATCAGGAAAAAGTCCTTTACCCGTATAGTTGATCGGGCGGTGTTTAAGGACGATGCGGAAAAGCTCGGCTAAGTTGTTAAGCTTCTCTTCATTATTTCCTTCCACCATGGCCAGAATGATATAATCGTTAGAATCACTTTCCCGAATTCCTTCACGGTGCAGAGTGTGAGTCACTGATCTTCTCCTTTGTTATCGTAAGTCGCGAGAGCGCAAGGCGTATTATTTGGAGGCGTCCCGGCTCGATCGCCCTTACGCCTTATGGTTTTTATCATGGTTCCGCCAGCGGCCGGCCCAGGCCGATGTTTACTTTGCCATTGGGGTAGAAGGGGACCCCTTTTTGAATCAGGAAATTTTCCAGAGGAATGCGGCCATCTGCTTCGCTCCGCCCGATCAGGCTGATGCTGGCCACGGTATCCATCTTTGTAGTGACCTGGCGGAGTAGTTCCAGAACTTCCCCGGCCCGGTCGAACGGTACTTTGAACTCCACGATAGCCGAAAGAACTTTTTCCTTGAGCACTTCCGGGGGAAAAGTTCCTTTCTCCCGATCCTGAACCAGTGCGCTCACAGGGTTTGCTTCTTCCAGGGGAATCTTTAGATAAGCTACTGCCCGGGAAACCTTTTCCACCTCGGTGAAGCGGGTTCCCACTCCGGGGCGCCCCAGTTCGATGGCCACGCCCACCTCTCCTCTCCTGATCCGTCCGGTGACATCGTTGGTTTTCATCTCGGCCGTGCCCCGACCGGCAATGTCTGTTTTCTTATGGGGGATGGTCGGGTCGCTAAACTCCGCCCTGAGAATGCGCGGCCATTCCAACTCTTCCCGGACAAAAGCTCCATCCGGACAAATCCCTGATCGGGCACACACGCCGCACTCCACGCATTCATCATACTCAATCATCACCTTTTTCCCCTTCACCCCAATTGCCCCAACTGGGCAGAAGGGAATACACTTGGCACAGGTCTGGCACTTTTCTGGATCAATTTTCACAAGATGCGCCTCCTTCGTTTTCTTTCAAACCCCCAACCCTTTATCTTTTCCCTTTCTTTTTTTGGTGTGCCTTCCGACTATCCCCAAAGGGATTCTTTGGCAGCTTCTCTTCCGGCGATGCGGCCGAAAGCCAGACATTCTCCCAAATTCCCGGATCCCTGGTAGAGCAGTCCGTATAATGATCCCAATTCCCCGGCGCTGTACAGGCGGGGGATGGGACGGCCATCGGGGTAAAGAACCTGAGCTTTAACATTCCTTCGGGGTCCGCCTTGCGTGTTCAGGAGGCAAGGCCAAAGTTTCATGGCGTAGTAAGGCCCTTCACCTATCGGCGCCAGCTTGTCTTTCGGGCGGTGGAATTCCCGGTCCTGGCCAAGTTGGCAATCTTGATTGTATTGAACCACGGTCTTTTCCAGAATACCTCCGTCAAGCTCGATCTTCTGACCCAGGCAGGCAATAGTATCGTCCGCGATGATCCAACCTCGACGAATTTCCTCCCCGTTATCCTTGGACCAGTCATACCGCCCCCGATTGTACCCTATCGCAGTTAACCCCATGGGGCCGGCCTTGCGGGCAGCCTCGTCAAAAATCATATAGCAGGGAATACGGGGAAAACGCAAGGTGTGAGGGTCAAAATAATCGACTATGAAGTTGTAGGCATGAATCTCGGCAAATTCAGAAGCAAACCTTTTTCCCTCTTGATCCACGAAAATATACCGGTGGGTCGCTGGACGGACCATGAATGCAGCTTCAAATTCGGGAGCCTTAAAACCTAAAGGGGTGGAAACTCCAGACATATGCCAGAGGTCGGCCCCCACTCGCTGAGCCATGCGAACCCCATCCCCGGTGTTAGCCGGTGTGGCGAAAGAGTGGTAAGGATAACCCTTCAAGTAATTGGCCTTCAGCCATTCATCGTATTCAAACCCACCGCAGGTAAGGATGACCGCCCGGTTAGCTTTTACCGCCTTCGCTTTTCCTTCGCTCTCAATCACTGCCCCGGTCAACACTCCCCGGGGGTCGGTGAGCAGCTCCTTTGCCGGGGAGGAATACCAAACCGGAATTTTTCGGCTCTCCACCTGAGACCGCAGGAAGGTCCAGAAGGAATTCTCCTCAACAGTGTTCTTCCCGGTGACCATCCGTTTCTCGATAGATTCAGCTCCGGGCAACTGGGAAAATGCCGCTCCTCCGTAAACATGGGTCCGCGCGCCCCGGCTCTCGAACCATTCCCGGTTTTTCAGGCACTCTTCGACATAAATTTGAATCATCTCGGGATCGACGGTGCGGGAGACCCGGAAGCATAAATTCTCCAGGTATTGTTGAGCCCCCGCCCTCTCTTTGGGGCTGAGGAATCCCCCGAGGGAGATGTTAGTCGTGCCTCCCCCTTTTTCCATCTTTTCCACGATCAGAACCTGCGCTCCCGCATCATGGGCGGTGATGGCGGCTACAGCTCCCGCGCCGCCAAAACCGATGATCAATATCTCAGTCTCCGCATCCCATTTCATACTTTTATCTTCCCTTGAAAAGAGGTTTACGCTTCTCGAAGAAGGCTTTTTGCCCTTCTTTTAGGTCTTCGCTATTAAAAGCCTGGGCAACCAGCATTTCGATTTGTTTCAGGTCATCTGCTCTAAACTGTTGGGACTTGCCCCAGGCGTTGAAGATGGTTTTCATTCCTTTTAGGGAAAGGGGGGCATTACCCGCAATCTCGTAGGCCATTTCTTCTGTAAACGGAGCAAGTTGTTCCATGGGAAGCACATAATGCACCAGGCCCATCTCCTTAGCTCGGGAAGCGGAAAAGTAACGGCCGGTAAAAAAGATCTCTTTGGCATTGGCCAAACCGGCGACGTTCACAAAATTCATGATTCCTGCAGGCATGTAAACCAGTCCGAGCTTGGCCGGGGGCATGCCCAGGCGGGCTGTATCGACAGCGATGCGCATGTCGCAGGTCATGGCCAATTCGCAACCGGCGCCGAAAGCCATTCCGTTGATCATGGCCATGACCGGGTAGGGAAATTCCTGGATGGCTTCCAGAGCCATTTGCAGCGGATTTTTTGTTTTCAGGGCCTCCATCACCTCGGGGTTGACATTCGTGGGAATGGCCGTAATGTCGTAGCCAGAGGAAAAGGCTTTGTCCCCGGCCCCCTTTAAGACGACGCAGCGAATTTCATCCTCCATCTTAAGTTGGTTTAGCATCTCAGAGAGCTGGTAGAGCAATAGCGGAGATAGAGCATTACGTCGCTCTGGACGATTGAAAGCGATAGTGCCAACTCGTTCTCGTTTTTCCAAAAGTAATAAATTTTCCTCCATCTTTTCTCCTTTGCTTATGAGTGATCCTCTTTGGGCAACTCCGCAGCCAAGCGGGTCTTTTTCCCTAAGATCCATTTGATGATAGGGAAGGCTGTCAATATTGCCGCCAGCCCGATAAAGGCCAGGGAAAAAGGACGAACCAGGAAGATCGTAAAACTCCCGCCGGACATGATCAAAGATTGCCTCAGGGCATCCTCGAGCATCGGTCCCAGGACCATGGCCAAAAGCATGGGAGCAGCTTCAAAACGGATCTTTCTCAGTAGGTAACCGATCACTCCGAAGAGCGACATAATGAGCACGTCGAATTTATTATTGCCGATGCTGTAGGAGCCGATAAGGCAAAACAGCAGGATAAGGGGGAAGAGAAAGGGGTAGGGAATGCGCAGGACGCGTATCCATATGCCTATCAGAGGAAGATTTAAAATCAACAACATGATGTTGCCAAGGTACATACTCACAATCACGCCCCAGAAAACATCGGGGTTTTGCGATAAAAGGAGAGGACCTGGCTGCAGCCCGTGGATCACCAGCGCCCCCATCATCAAAGCCATAACGGGGTTGGCCGGGATCCCCAGCGTCATCAGGGGGATAAAATTCCCACCGGCCCCGGCATTGTTGGCGGCTTCCGGGCCTGCCACCCCCTCAATGGCCCCTTGGCCAAACTCTTGCGGATGCTTGGAAAAGCGCTTCTCGACAGCATAGGAGGTGAAGGAGGCGATGACCGCTCCCCCTCCGGGGAGAATCCCCAGAAAAAAACCGAGAACCGAGCCCCGGATGATTGGCAGAAGAGAGTCTTTCCAGTCTTTCAAGGAAGGGAGAAGGTTGGATATTTTAGCTTTAAAAACTTCCCTTTTGCCAATCGATTCCTCCAAGTTGATTAGAACCTCTCCGATCCCGAATACCCCCATGGCTACGGGAACCAAACCGATGCCGTCTTCCAGAGTGGCGATCCCGTAGGTAAAGCGCTCGAAACCAGAGATGAAATCCAGCCCGATGCAGGCCATGATCAGCCCGATGCAGGCCATCATCAGAGCCTTGATCATCGAACCATGGGCTAAATAGGCCAAAAGGGTAAACCCGAGGATCACCAGGGAAAAATATTCAGGCGGGCCGAGTTGCAGGGCCACCTCGGCCAGCGGGGGAGCCAATAAGGTCAAGGCCACAACGGCAAAAGTTCCGGCGATGAACGAGCCGAACGCGGAAATTCCCAAGGCCGGCCCAGCCCGGCCTTTCCGGGCCATTTGATAACCATCCAGGCAGGTCACTACCGAAGCGGCTTCTCCGGGAATGTTGACCAGGATGGAAGTTGTGGATCCCCCGTACATGGCTCCATAGTAAATTCCGGCCAGCATTATGATCCCGGATATCGGGGACATCTTAAAAGTTGCCGGCAGGAGAATGGAGATGGTGGCTACCGGCCCAATTCCGGGGAGCACCCCGATCAGGGTTCCCATGAGGACGCCCATGAAGCAGTAAAAAAGATTGATGGGCTCTAAGCTTATGGAAAAACCGAGAAGGACACTGTTCCAAAGATCCAAGACAGCCTCCGGTTAGATCTTAAATATGCCAGCGGGGAGCTGCACCTTAAGAGCCAATTTAAAGATGGCGTGGGATATCAGGGTCACCAGAAATGATCCGGTAAAGACCACCCACCACTTCTGCCTTCCCATAAAACGGAACAAGAAAAGCAACAGGAAAATTGTGCTAAGTATGAACCCCAGAATCTCTATTAGGAATCCATAGGCCAGGAGAGAAGCTGCTGTCCAGATCACGTTTGACCATTGTCTTTCCCCTACTCTGGATTGGACCTGAACGGCGGGGAGCTTACGTGTCCTTGTTTCAATCCACGAAAAGCCAGAAAGCAAGGCCAGGATAACGGCAACCCAAAAAGGCATGAATCCTGGCCCTGGTTTGCCTATGCTTCCCATCGGGATAAGGAACGACTGCCAGATAACGATAGCGGCGATTACCAAGCCAATCAGGCTACCGATATATTCAATGCGCTTCATGGAAAATATCTCCGCGAGACCGGGGGTTTCCCAAGACTCGATCCTCTGGTGGTTATTTTTATCTACTTTGTTTCTTCCTTAATCCCGGTCACCTCAATCAGTTCCTTCCAGCCCTTGGACTGCGCTTCTATGGCTTTGACCAACTCTGCTGAACCCATAAAATTTTGAATAAAATCTATCCGCTCAAGAAACTGGAGGTAAGCGGGGTCCTTCATAGCCTTAAGATAGGCTTCCTCCAATTTTTTAAGGATCGGTTGCGGAAGGTCTTTAGGTCCGATAATCACCAGCGGGGTCCCGATGGCCAGATTGTAACCCAACTCATTCATAGTGGGAACTTCCGGAGCGTATTTCAACCTGTCAGTATTATAACTAACCAGTAAGCGTATCTTCCCTTCTCTAATGAATTTTACATGGGTCCCGGCTGCCGACCAGGCCTGGATGTGGCCGCCGAGTAAAGCCGTGGCCAGCTTCGGGCCTCCTGGAATCGGTACATGCTTCCAGTCAATCCCTCCTTTTTTGACAGCCATGTACTCCATGAGAATGTGGGTTCCCAACCCGTGTCCATCGCTCCCGTAAATCATCTTGCCTGGATTTTTCTTGGAATAATCCAGGAACTCCTCCAGTTTTTTCCAGGGCGCATCCGTTCTGACCACCAGGCCTGAAGTATAATCCGTGTAGGAGGCAATCCAGGTAAAGTCCTTTTTAACGTCATAGGGAACTTTGCGCATGTTAGGAACCTGGGTGAAGGCACTGGCGGATAGGGCTCCGATCGTATATCCGTCCGGCTTGGCATTGGCCACCAGATTGGCGCAGATGGTATGAGAAGCCCCTGGTTTGTTAGTTACAACTACCGGCTGGCCTAAAGCTTTACTCACTGTCTCGGATAGAAGGCGAATCCCTAAATCCGTAACTCCTCCAGCCGAAGAGCCGCAATAAACCGTAATTTCCCTCTCCGGATAAGTCCCCATGGCCAGAACCGGGATTAATAGAAAAATTAAAACCCCTGCCATCATTCCCATCCTCATCTTCTTCCTGTTCATGGTAAACCTCCTTTCTTTTTTGCGAGGCTTTGGATGCCTCTATGTTGCTTTAAATACAACTTTTTCTTGAATCAATTGCTCGATTTTAGGAGAATCGTAATGCAGAAGGTTGCGCAGAACCTCTTCTGTATGTTCACCGAGAAGAGGAGGATGGCCGAAAATTTCCTCGGCCCCAGAGGCTTTGATTGGATTGCCAACAGCTTTAAATTTTCCAGAGGCCGGATGCTCCACTTCCACAATCATTTTACGGTGGAGGAGTTGGGGATCGGAAATAACCCGGTCCAATGTGTTTACCGGAGAGCTGGGAACATCCTCCCGTCTTAAAATCTCCATCCACTCATCCACGGTCTTGGTGATGAAGACTTCCTGGAGGATACGATAAAGTTCTTGCCGGTGAATAATGCGTTGCAGGCCGTCTTGGAAATGCGGGTGCCCGGGAAGATCTTCTCTGCCGATAGCGCGGCATAGAGCCTGCCAAAATTTTTCCGTCGGGCAGGCCACAACCAAATTTAAATCCTTGGCTTTAAAGGCCTGATAAGGGACCAGAATTTCATGGGATGAGCCTTGCGGTTTTGGAATAAGGCCTCCAATGGTATGATACGTGGCCATGTAAGTCAGCAGGGATGCCTGGCAGTCTAAGAGGCTGATATCCAATTGGCGGCCTTGGCCCGTTTTCTCCCGATCGAAGAGAGCCGCCGCAATGGCCAGAGCTGCAAACATCCCCCCTGCCAGATCGCCCACGGGCAGCCCCATACGCACGGGTGCACCGTCTTTCTCGCCGGTAATGCCCATGGCCCCTCCGCGAGCTTGGATGGTCAGGTCGTACGCCGGGAGATCCCGATCCGGTCCATCCTGACCAAACCCGGAGATTGAACATGAGATGATTTGGGGATTTACGCCTTTTACAGTTTCATAATCCGCCCCGATTTTTTTCAGTGCTGTCGGCCGCAGGTTATCAAAGACGACATCTGCGACTTTCACCAATTCATATAGAATGATTTTCCCTTTGGGGCTGGTTAGATCAATCCCCACAGATTTTTTGTTGCGGTTAATTGCCAAAAAGTAAGCGCCAATTCCTCCCATGTGGTACTGAGCAGGTGTGCGGGTAAAATCTCCTGCCGGAGGTTCTTCGATTTTGATAACCTCCGCTCCCAGGTCGCCGAGGAGCATGGATCCAAAAGGTCCGGCGAGCATGCGCGAGAGGTCGAGGATACGAATGTTGCTCAGCAGTTGAGGCATGAGAACCTCCATTATTATTCAATGGCATGCAGATTTACGCAGATGCACTCAGATTAAAAAGGATGTATTTAGAGAAAAAAGGCAAATTTTCTCTGTGCCTTAAAAATCTTCCTCATCTCGTTCGTATCCTGAATAATCCTGAGAATCTGCGTTCATCTGCGTCCCAAAAAATCAAAATTGAGTGTGAGGTTGGTACTCCCCGAAAACCTCCCGCAGGACCCCGCAGATCTCTCCCATGGTGGTCTGGACCTTCACCGCTTCGATCACCGGCCCCATGAGATTCTCCGTTCCTTCAGCGGTGCTGCGGATTTTGTCCAGGGCGGCCCGCACTTTATGGTTGTCCCGCTCCTTCTTGACTTTGGCCAGAATGGCCAGATGCCTTTCTTCCACCGTGGGGTCAAAGGTCATTCCCCCCTCCACGGGATCTTCTTCCTCGACGAACTTGTTGACCCCCACGATCACCCGCTTTGCGCTCTCCACCTCCTGCTGGTACTGGTAGGCGCTGCGGGCGATCTCCTGCTGCATGTATCCTCTTTCGATGGCCTTGACCGCCCCACCCAGGGAATCGATCTTCTGAAGGATCTTCCAGACCTCTTCCTCCACCTGGTTGGTCAGGTACTCGACATAATAGGACCCGGCCAGGGGGTCGATCATGTCTCCCAGGCGGGCTTCCATTCTCAGGATCCGGGGAGTGTCGTCGGCGACCCTCCTCGATTTTTCCGTATAGAGTCCCAGCGCCTCGTCATAGGCCACGGCATAACCGCCCCCCATGCATCCCCCCAGGAGGGTGGACATTCCTTGAACCGTGGCCCGGACGATATTGTTCAGGGGCTTCCTGACCGTGAACGTGTGAGCAGCGTTTCCCGAGGGATAGCGGAGGCGCATGGAATCCGGGTCCTTGGCCCCGAAGCGTTCCTTCATGAGCCGGGCGTAGATTCTGCGGGCGGCGCGGAACTTGGCGACTTCGCCGAAGAAGTGGCTGCCGCACCCCCCGAGATAGCTCAGGCGGGGGGCGAAATCATCGACCTGTAGGCCGGCTTTCAACCCCGCTTCCACGTAGGCGATGGTGTTGGCGAACATGAAGGCCAGCTCCTGGGCGGCGGTGGCGCCGGCCTCGCGGATGTGGTAGCTGCTGATGGACATGACATTGAACCGGGGCAGGTATTTTGTCCCGAAGACCAGCGTGTCCGCCACCAACCGCATTGAAGGTCCGGGGGGGAAGATGTAGGTGCCGCGGGCCACATATTCCTTAAGGATGTCGTTCTGCGTGGTCCCGGTGATTTTATTCAGGGCGACCCCTTTCTTCTCCGCCAGGGCAGCGTACATGGCCAGGATGACCACGGTCTGGGCGTTGCAGGTGAAGGAGGTGCGCAGGTTTTCCATGGGCAGCCCCTGAAAGGCGTCGAAGATGACCTCCATGTCCCGCAGGGTGCAGCAGGCCACTCCGATTTTGCCGACCTCTCCCGCGGCCAGGGGATGGTCGGAATCGTAGCCGATCTGGGTGGGAAGGTCGAAGGCGACGCTGGGGCCGGTGAATCCCTTGGAGACCAGGAATTTAAAATGATCGCGGGTATCTTCGGGGGTTCCAAAACCGGAGTAGCGCGCCCGCGCCCCCACTAAAAATTCTGCGGGAATGGCTGTGGGATGAGTGGCCATGGTAAAAGGATAGTCCCCGGGGAATCCCAGATCCCGAGCATGATCGAAGTCGCGGATATCTAAGGGGGTATAAAACTGTTTTGGAAAATGATCGGCCTTCATTTTAATCTTGTCCAGGCTTTTTTGCAGGCAGTCCGTTTTCCAGTCCTGGTTTTGCTTTTCTAGTTTTTCCATTTTGGTTTTATCAAACATCTACAGACCTCCTTCCTGACCTCCTATGGTTTGGGGATCCGTTCTTTTTCCGCCAGGGATTTGAGTAAGGGAAGAGTTCCCCCCCGGGAGAGGATTTCCAGAATATCGCCGTGAAGCGGTTGCCCATGGAGGGTTGCTCCGGCGGAGAGGTTTTTAACCTTCGCCTGGAGGATATCCAGTTCAGCTTCTTCCCCTTCCTGAAATAAAGAGGCCACGCCGGGACAGGAGAGGACGGAAAGGCCGATCCCGATGGCGTTACGGAAGAAGATGCGGGCGAAAGATTCGGCGACCACTGCGGCCACCCCCAGCGCTTTAATGGCATCCGCAGCCGTCTCCCGGCTGGAACCGCAACCAAAATTTTTTCCTCCGACGATGATATCACCAGCTTTCACTTCCTGCGGGAAGCGGGGATTCAAGACTTCCAGGACGTGCTTTTTCATCTCCTCCATCGGGGCGTTCAAGTAGATGCCCGGAGTGATCACATCCGTATCCACATTGTCCCCGAACTTCCAGACCCGGCCCCTTATAATTTTCATTCTTTTCTCCTTCTAGTAGGGCTTTCCCTCATTTCCTATTTCGTATTTTGTCTTCCTAATTTCAAAGATAGTTCCTCGGGTCCGTGATCTTCCCTTCCAGGGCAGAAGCCGCAACTGTAGCGGGAGAAGATAGAAAGACCTGGGCTTTCTGACTTCCCATCCTCCCTTTAAAATTCCGATTGATGGCGGCGATGCAATTCTCCTCTGAACCGAGAAGACCCATGTGAGCTCCAAAACACGGCCCGCAGGAGGAATTGCCGATCACAGCGCCGGCATCGATGAGGGCCCCCAAGGTTCCATCCTTTATGGCTTCCTGATAAATCTCCCAGGAAGCAGGGATGATCAAAAGACGCACATCCGCATGCACTTTTTTTCCTTTAAGAATTTTTACGGCCGTATGCAGATCTTCCAGACGGCCATTGGTGCAGGAGCCAATGAAAGCCTGATGAATCTTTACCTCCTGGGCCTGGGAGACTGGCCGCACGTTGTCAACGGAATAAGGATAGGCGACTTGGGGCTCAAGGGAGGAGACCTCAATCTGATAGATAGCTTCGTATGGAGCGTCGGCATCTGGGGAGATCAAGGGAAAAGAGGTTTGGCCCCGCCCTTGCAGGAAATCAGAAACCTTTTGGTCGGGTATAAAGAAACCAAATTTAGCCCCAATCTCCACGGCCATGTTACTCATGGTCATGCGGCTAGCCAGGCTCATCTCCTCCGCCAGAGGGCCGATGAACTCGACAGCCTTGTATTGGGCCACCTCTGCGGAATACTTCCCGGCAATGGAAAGGATAATATCTTTGGACATGACTCCTTCGGGAAGCTTTCCCTGAAGATCGAACCGGATGGTCTGCGGGACTTTGAACCAAAGCTTGCCCGTGGCAAATACGTAGGCCATGTCCGTAAATCCGATTCCCGTTCCGGCCGCTCCGAAGGCCCCATAAGTGGTGGTGTGAGAATCAGTGCCCACAATGAGCATCCCGGGGAGGATATGCCCTTTCTCCGGAAGAACCTGGTGGCAGATGCCGGCCCGTTCTCCATAAAAATGTTGGATTCCCCATTGTTTGACCGCTGCCCGGACGACTTTGTGAATCTCAGCCGAGCGTTCGGTCGGGGCCGGGACATAATGATCTAAGAGAGCTACGATGCGGGAAGGGTCCCACACTTTGGTCCAGCCCGCCCGGGCCAAATTCATAAAGACTGCTGCCAGCCCCTCGTGGGCCATGGCCAGATCAATTCGGGCCGTGACATACTGGCCCGGAGTAACCCTTTCCTGCCCCGAGGCCCGGGCCAGAATTTTCTCCGCCAAAGTCATTCCCATGAAAACCTCCAAACCAGGGTTCAAGGATTCCAGTGAAAATTAAATATTTGATTTTTCTCCGAACCTTCGGCCCCTTGCCCCCCTGAATTCTTTTCAAATTAGATCTCTCAAAACCGCCTCAGCGAATTCCCTTGTGGATGCCTTTCCTCCCTGGTCTGCCGTTAAATATTTCCCTTCCTGATAAATTTTAGCCACGGCGTTTTCCAAAGCCTGGGCTTCTTTTCGCATCCCCAGATATTCCAGCATCATCTTGGCCGAGAGGATCATGGCCGTGGGATTGACGATTCCTTTTCCGGCGATATCCGGAGCAGAACCATGGACTGGCTCAAAATACGGTTTCTGCCCTCCCAAACAAGCACTGGGCGAAATTCCCAACCCGCCTATCGCCTCCCCGGCTTCGTCCGCCAAAATGTCTCCAAACATGTTAGAAGTAACAATGACATCAAAATTATTGGGAAACCGAATCAATCGCCGGGCCGCATCATCTACATGGAAATGCTCATAGGCAATACCCGGGGCTCTCTTCACTTCTTCCTCAACGGTCTTTCGGAAAAGCCCGCAGGACTGACGCAGGACATTGGCCTTGGTAACACAGGTGACTTTTCCCGGGAATCCCTGCGATTTTCTCTCCTGAGCCAACTGGACGGCATATTTGGCAATGCGCTCGCTTCCTTTTTGGGTGATCAGGCGAATGGCGAACTTGCCTTCCCCATAAAAATCTAGAGTCCGGCCAAATGGATCTTTATAGTCCGAAAGCCTCTGGGCCAGCCAGGGAATATCTCCCTCCCTCCCCGGATACAGGCCTTCACTGTTCTCCCGGATGAGCATAAAATCAATTCCCTCAGGATTTTTCAGGGGAGAGTAGGCTCCGGGATAATATTTCACCGGACGTAGGTTTATGTAGTTGTCCATAAACCAGCGGAGATAGACCAGGATGGCAACCGAGGGGCCTTCGGCGGCGCCGAAGAGAATGGCGTCAGATTCGGCGCAGAGTTTTTTGGCTTCATCGGGAAAGGCGTTTCCCTGAGATTTGAAAGCTTCTGCCCCACAAAAAGGCTTGGCGATCTCCAGATTAAAACCGGCATGCTCCAGGATATGACAGGTGACCTCCATCACTTCTGGTCCGACGCCATCCCCGCCTAAGGCAACAACTTTCTTTGCCGGCATCTCTCCTCCTCTTTTAATTACGAAAGGGGTTCGATGATTCAAGGATTCAGGTGATTTTTTTAATCTTTAAATTTTTATAATTTCCGCTCCCAGGTCGCCAAGGAGCATGGTGGTATAAGGCCCTGCCAAAGCCCTGGCAAAGCTTAAAACTTTGATCCCCTCTAATGGCCCCGGCATTTTTAATCTCCTCTTTTTAAAGAATATGACATGAACCGGAAAAGTTAGCCTTCCGGGTGCGGTCCTGCAAATTTATCCAAGGCCCGTCGGCAGAATGGATAGGGGGACGTTATACCCTTTGTGCCTCAAAATATCAAGTCCTTCAAATTTGATGATCTCGTAAAAAGTCCGAAAGCCCCTTTCCCCGTCATTCCGGCCCCGATTTTCATCGGGATAAACTCCAGCCGGAATCCAGTTATTTAAAGGAGTTATCAAACCTCTGGACTCCGGTTTTCACCGGAGTGACGACTTTTTACGAGATCAGCAAGATTTAGTCTCGTCAAAATGTCCCGCTTTTTAACACTTGCGCGCTGTCTGTCTAACTGGCGCCCCGGCGGACCGGGCAACAATGTGTGTTGGCTTTGGCTGTGAGCCTTTTCGCGCCGCCGCTGAGCTTGATCATTATACGCTGGAAAATAGGGCAATTATTCAAGGTGGAGCGCCGCACCGCTCCCTTAATTTCCGGGCCTGGGCCAGGTCAAAATTTGCGCCAATTGCGCCAAAGATTTTCTCGGCGCTTTTTAAATGAGCGGGATCTTCCAGGAATTTACCCATTTCCAGGTGGGTTAATCCCAGCTCATAACGCGCGCCTAAAGCATCACCTGCTTTTAAACTCAGTTGCCACCATTTACGGGCGCGTCCGGACTGGCCCCTCAGCCACTCCCAGGCGCCCTGCATCCGGCAGGCAGCCACCCGTGAGGCCCGGTCAAACTTCTCCTGGTTCAGGGCTATTTTACAAGCCCGCTTAGCTTTTCTCATGGCGGCTTCTCTTCCAGGTCCCTGCTCTTGCTCTGCTGCTGATAGGTAGGTCTGGGCCAGGCTCATCCAAATCGGGACACAGGAAAAGCCTCTCAGGCGATGGTTCTTGATCAGTTGACCGCCTTCTTGCAAAATGACCAAAGCCTGTTGAATATTTCCCTGCCGCAGGTAGCACCGGCCGAGGATGCCGCTGGCAAATACAATGACCTGGTAATCCGGAACGCTCTTAAGTAGGTCAAGAGCCTGCCGCATTTTAGCTATAGCCTCATCCAATGCTCCCGCTTGATCCAGAGTGGCAGCCAACATGAATAACCCCCAGCCCCAGGCCTGGTGGTCAGCCGCATCCTGGCTCACTTGAATAACTTCCTGACAGAGGTTGAGACGGTCGTTTATGTCCGCCGGAATCCAAAGCAGGCTTTCAGCCATTTTAACGCTGGCCCAGCAACGCAGATGTCCTGCTTCCCAATACCCTCTGGCCGAGCGGCGATAATGTTCGAGGGCCATTGCCCCATTCCCCAGGGCATATTGCTCATGTATGGCCAGGCCGAAATAGGCCTGCGCGATGGCTATGGGTTGCTGAGTCTGCTCGGCCAGGGCAACGGCCCGGCCATGATAATAGCGAGCCAGCCTGGATGCTGGAACTGTGTTAAAAGCCAGACCGACCCCCATGGAGGCCAGGACCACTTCAACAGAAAAACCGCACCGCTCGGCGAGATTCAATATCAATAAGGAGTCGAGAAACAAACAGTGGGGGTCCATGAAATAATCCATCCAGGCCATAACCGCATAAATCTGGCATATTTCCTGCGAGATACTTTCTTTTTCACCAGAATTATTATCCCTAAAAAACCTGGGGAAGAGACGATGGCCCATCTGGCGGATCAGTTGTTTAAGTATGGCCAGTTGGACGCCCCGCCGGGTATGAGGGTAAGGGCTTCTTAAGGAGACCAATGCCCGGAGCAGGTACTCACGGGCCTGCTGGTTTTGCCCGCGCCTAAACAATGCCTCCCCCATCTTACGTTCCAATATCGCCCGTTGTAAGGGGTCCCAGCGGTTACCGAAGGCGCGCGTGTGGGCTGCCATGGCCTGGCGGTAATGCTCCAGGGCTTCAATATCTGCCGCTATTTTCCCTGCCTGGTCGCCGGCCTTGAACAGGTAATCCCGGGCCTTCTCCCACTCCTCGGCCCGCGTGTAATGGTAGGCCAGCAAACCGTAGAATTCGTCCAGACGGTCGGCAAAGAGCGCCTCCACGCATTCTCCCACCTGGCGATGGATTTCCCGGCGTCGTTGCAGGAGAATGCTTTCATAGGTTGCTTCCTGCACCAGGGCGTGCTTGAAGATGTATTCAATCTCGGGAATCCGACTCTTCTCGCGCACCAGTTCCAGATTCTGCAGCTCGGCCAGGTGGCGGTCCAATTCCCGGTCTGCTTCCAGGATGCCCCGGAGCACACGGTAGAAAAAGACACGTCCAATAACCGAGGCCAGTTTGAGAACCTGTTTCACTTCTTCATTCAAACGGTCGATCCGGGCAACAACCACACCTTGCAGGGTATCGGGGATGGTAATCTGCTCCACCCTGGCCGTGGCCTGCCAGCGCCCCGTATTCCGATCACGCACAAAAGCGCCCAGGTCGATTAACCCCCGGATCATCTCCTCAAGAAAAAAAGGATTTCCCTCGGCTTTGCGGAAAAGTCCCTCGCGCAGGCGAGGAGGAAAATCTTCGATCTTAAGCAGGTTATGGGCCAGTTGGATACTTTCAAGGGGGGAGAGGGGGGCCAGATGGATTTCCGTAGAGCAATCGGCATATTCTTTAGCCTGGATTTCCCAAAGATGCATTGCCGGAGTCCCGGCATCAGGGCGGCCAAGACTGCAAAGGAGAAGGGGCGCTTCCCGAACGAGCGGCAGAAGGTGTTCCAGCAAGAAGGCCGAGGATTGATCTGTCCAGTGCATATCCTCAAAGATCAAGACCAGGGGGCGCTCTTGAGCCAGGCGGGAAAAGTATAAGCGGGCAGTGCGAAAGACCTGACGCCCCATGGTTTCTCCATCCAAATACTTGACCCGTTCGGCTAATTCCCCGGGGACTTCCAGTGTAAGCAGCGTAGCCAGATAGGGGAGAATTTCCGCGGTCTCATCAGGGAATAAGATGTTGAGGCGCCGTTCCAGTTTCTTCCAGCAATCCTTTTCGTTATCCTCAGCAGTGATTCCAACTTCGGCCTGAATAATTTCCAGGAAGGGCCAGTAGCTGATGGTTTGGCTGAAAGAAAGGGTGCGGCCTTCCAGCCATAGGATATCTTGCTTGGCTACCTGGCGCCTGATTTCGGCCACAAGGCGGGATTTTCCTAAACCGGCTTCGCCGATAATCGATACAATTCCACCCTGGCCAGCGAGCAGACGCTCGATACAGCGGGTGAACGCAGCGACTTCTTCTTCTCGTCCAATTAGAGGGGAGCTGATTCCCCGTCCTTCCAGTCCGCGCCAGGCTCCTGGTTGGGCCCGCAGGCCCAAAAGTTTATAGACCGGTACGGAATCGACCTTCCCTTTCAGGCGCATGGGACCGAGCGCTTTAAAGTCGAACAGATGAGTGGTCTGGCGGTAAGTATCCGGGCCAACCAGAATTTCGCCCCGCTTAGAGATTCGCCCCAAATGCGCAGCCAGGTTGACCGCGTCGCCCATTACCGAGTAATCCTGGCGGCCGCGGGTGCCGATGCCGCCGGCGATGACCAGGCCGGTGTTGATGCCAAAGTGAGCATTAAGTTGAATCCTGTGGGCGGCGCTGAATTCCCCTATGGCTTCCTGCATGCTCAAGGCGGCCCGGAGAGCGCGTTCAGGGTCGTTTTCGTGGGCGACGGGCGCCCCAAAGAGCGCCATAATTTCGTCCCCGATGAATTTATCCACTGTCCCGCCGTATTTGGCCACGGATGGCACCAGATGTTCAAAGCAGGCGTTAATCAAGTCGCGGACCTGTTCGGGATCCATTGTCTCGGCCAGGCTGGTAAAGCCGGAAATGTCAGCGAACATTACGGTGATGAGCTTGCGTTCAGCAGGCAGGTCTGGCCTGCCCCTTCCTTTCTTGTTTTCCTCCATAAAGAACTCCGGAAGTTAAAGATAAAGAAGGTTGTCCTTGAATTATGAAATCGTGATGCCCTGGCGTTATGCCAGACTAAATCAGGACGGGATTACAGCGTGCAACTTACCTTATCACTTTTCGCCTGTCAAGAAATTTAATCCAAGCGGGAATGGGATTCCAGGTACGCTTGCAGGGAAATGCGCCCGGTGACCATTGATTTTGTCTCCGTCCAGTTCTTTTTAATGAAAAGGGCGAAATAGATATGGCCGATAAGGCTGGCAATTAGAGTGGCTGAAAAAAGACCGTGGAGAAGGCGGTTGTAGAAAATAAATTCCCATCCCAGGCCGAAAAAGGAGAGGGGAAGAAAATCCCGGAAAGGTTTCCAGATCACAAACCCGGAAAGGATCAGGGCCAAAAGGTTTCCGGTCACGGCCCAATGGAAAAAAATTTGTCCGGGATGATACTTGGCAGGGCGAGGGTAGAATTTGGAAAGGCCAAAAAAGTTTTTGAAGATGGCCGATAATTTTTTTAACTCACCCCGGTCAACAACCATGGGGTTGGGGCCGCGAGCGAGGAAGCTTTCATAGATGACGTGAAAGATCAGACTTACAAGGAGGAGAGCTGTTCCCCACTGGTGCCAGGAAAACCAAAAGGAGGGATTGCTATCGGGAGATAAGAAGCCCCGGGGTTGATAGAGCAGCCAGCCAGATACGATAAGGATTATGACGGCCAGGGCATTTGACCAGTGGTAAATCCTCTGGAACAGGGTATGCCGCAGGATATCTTCTTTAATGGGCCCAAGATCATTTTCTTTACCGGGGGATTCGGCGGGCTGGGGCTGGCGAAAGGCCCTGCGGGCGGCGTGAACCACACAGAAGATTAAAGCGGCCACGATAAAGGCGAAGAAGATGCGATCATCGAGGCGATAGTAGTTATAGTCTGCTGTGGTAAAGGTTGGCAGGGAAAAGGGTTCGCCGGTCATGATTTGACCTCCGGAAGCCCTCCTTTTTGTAAGCCTGCGGCAACTTCTTTCAGGCCCAAACGCTTAAGAATTGCCGCAGTGGGGATGCCGGAATTGACATCCCATCCCATCAGCCGGTAATACTCGCTCTTGGCCCGTTCCAGATCTTCCCGGATATATTTCCTTCCCCCGGCGTCTTCTTTTTCAAAATAGAGGTCGTGGAGAATGTCATCCTTACGGGTGCGTCCGTCGCGCGCGGCCAGGGCCCTTTCCAGGGTACAGAGCATCTCCCCTTGGCCATACGACTCTTCCAAACTCATTTCTATTCCGGTAACCGCCGAGTAGATGCGGGATTCAAGAGAAGGGTCTCCGGCATGATCGGCGGAATTGGCATTGAAGAGGTAGGGGAAGAGAACGTCGCAAAGGATGTAACTGTCTTTCAGGAGGGAGTGTTCATGATAGCGCTTGACCACCGCAGCGGCCCATTTCCAGTTCAAATTTTTCCCGTCGGCATGCAGGAATTCCGCTGCCTCCTCCGACCCATAGGCAACTTTCATTGCGGTTTTTAGCGCGGGAAATATTTTTTCCGGAACAGCGGTGAGGGCATTCTGGCCAATTGTAAAGGCCGCACCCCAGAGCATGGCGATGTAGCTATGAGAGACCAGGGCGTCCCGATTATCCAGAACCCACATCAAAGCCAGCGGCGGGATCGCGTACCCGGTAGGGAAGCCGCCCAGATAGACCCAGTGCTCGCGGTAACCGCCGAAATTCCCTGCCCGGGGATAATACATGAAAGAAAGTTTTTCGGCCTTTCCGCCGAGCTTCGCTGCTGCCCGCTGCCCCCCTTCGGCCAGCAGATCTCCAAGGCCCTCGCGGTTGGCGATTTTATGAAGCAGCTTGGAGGCGAAGTTCCACGACCCTATTTCATTGAGGGGGAGGCCAGTTTCTTCTTCGGTGATCAATTTCTCCCGGAAGCAATCCGACAGCCAGGGGACGATGGCCATCAGCTCATAAGCGTTGATTCCTAAGAGGTCCCCCAGTTTGGCCGCCTGCCAGGTTATCTTGCTGTAGCCCTTTTCGGGCTGATGGACCATAGACTCGAGATACATGTAGGATTGGGCGCAGAAGGCTACCCCTGGTGTGATATCCGGTCCTTTTACCCGGGAGCGGCAGGATACAGGACAGGCGAAGCACCCATCAGGGATTTGGGAATATCCTGAAGAAGGGTCCTGGCAGAGGTCGAGAAGCTCACCTGGGAGAAGAGACAGGCTTCCCCGTCCATATCCTCCTCCCCAGATGTTGTATTTGAAATTTTTTTCTTCCGGCTGGTAAGGATCGCTGTGCGAGGGCTTGCGGGCGAATAGCTTGTGGATATGCTGAGTGATTTCCATCAGGGCTTTGGGCCGGGCTACGGGAACCGAACCTGTGCCGCGGACCGCAATGGCTTTTAAATTTTTCGAGCCCATCACCCCGCCGAATCCGCCCTGGCCAGAAGCATCACCGGTGTCCGTCAAAATACAGGCAATGCGGCTGCGATTTTCTCCGGCCCTCCCGATGACCATGACTCGCGTCTTCCATCCGTGTAGTTTCCAGATCATCTGCTGGGCCTGGTAAGTATCCAGACCCCACAGACGGGTGGCATCGAGAATATCGGCTCTTTGGT
Organism: Deltaproteobacteria bacterium; assembly: GCA_016875165.1. Lineage (GTDB taxonomy): Bacteria > Desulfobacterota > SM23-61 > SM23-61 > SM23-61 > JAHJQK01. The sequence continues at coordinate 77,052 of VGSF01000006.1, read as the reverse complement.
CGCTGATCCAAAGGTAAACGGGTTTCGGCGCTTTCCCTTGAATGATGAGGGCGTCGAATCCGGCCCATTTCAGTTCCGGGGCAAAATGCCCTCCTACACCGGAGCGGCAAAAAGATTCCGTGGGGGCTGTCTGGGGAGCCTTTCCCAAAACCGTGAATCTTCCTGAGGTAGGAGCCAGGGTCCCCTGAAGAGGGCCTGTGGCCAGGATAAGGCGGTTTTCCGGGTCGAAAGCTCCTACCTCCGGCGGCACTTCATCCCAGCAGATTTTTGCTCCTAACCCCCGCCCCCCAAGGAATTTGGGGACATAGTCAAAGGTGGAGGTTACGGAAACTTTTCCCGTCGTCAGGTCAACCCGCAGAATTTTTCCAACCCATCCGCCTTTGGGAGTCATAATAAAACCCAGTTAAATAATGTTCGGAGTAATTTAGTTCGGAGTTCGGAGTAAAAAAACAAGCGCCATTTATTTCCTCACTCCGAACTCTGAACTCCGAACTGTCTTCATACTTCAGTCTTCTTTGATCACAGGGTAGCCGACAAGCAACCCTTTCTCGGACCGCTCCAGCCTGAGAACGCCGAGGGGACAAAACTTCACGCATTGGGGGTCTCCGAAGCAAAGATGGCATTTGATCGTTCGATGTTTCGCGGGATCAAACCTCGGACGGGAAGGCCGGAAATACCTTTGACAGGCATCCACGCATTTCTGACAGCCGATGCAGGCCCGCTCATCGATGACCCGGGCGTATGTGCCTCTTTGCCGGTCTATCTGCAGGGCAGTCACCGGGCAGGCCTTGAGGCAAGGAGGGTCAGCGCACTGGTGACACACCTTTGGCTGGTAATCCCCCCGCAAATAATCTTTTTCCAGAAGCAGCAGGGAAAGGGAATCGGAATTACGGCCCGCGCTGTTGAAATTGGCGCAGACCATCTCGCAAATGCGGCACCCCGAGCAAAGGGATTTGTCCGCCAGGATTACTCCCCTGGCCAGAGCCGCTTTTTGCCCGTTGGGAAAGGTGATAATCTCCAGCAGACTTCCCAGGCTAACGACGCTTCCCAGGGCAAAGGCCCCGAGGGTGAAGCCTTTAAGAACTGTTCGCCGGTCAATATCCCTGGTCATATGCCATCTTCTCTCCTGGCGGAATTATCTGGCCAACCTTTCATCGACTCACCCTTTTGTCATTAATAGGGTGCCAGGGGCCAAGAGTTCAAGGGGTCAAGTGGAAAAACTATAAAATTTTCACTCGAATCCTCGGCCCCTTGAATCCTCGGACCCTTATGTGGCTGGGGGGGAAAAATAAGGCCTCGTGGGGAGCGGGCCGAAAGATTCATCGGTTTCTTTAATGGTAAGCTTGTAATAGTATTTTGCTTCCGATCCCATGCTCTTATCCACGTATTCATAGGAGCTTTTACCGGAAATTATATTCACGGCGCCTATCTCTTTATATGGGCCGTCTGCAAAAGTATCAGCGCGAAAGATTTGGACGGCCGCCGTGCTTTTCAAATCTCCCTTCACCTTCCAGGTTAGTTTGGCTGCCCGATACATTGCCTGGACTTTGAAATCAATAATAGTAGGTTCCGCCTTCTGGGGGATAGCAATGGAAGGGATAAGCAGGGTTACGATGAAAAAAAAGAGGGTATATTTAATCATCGATAAGTCTCCGGATCTTTTATTGATGGTTTCGTAAAAAGTCCTTTTTGCCCCATTTTCGTCATTCCCGCGAAAGCGGGAATTCAGTTAATTCAAGCAGTTCTGGACTCCTGCTTTCGCAGGAGTGACGGCTTTTCTGACTTTTTACGAGATCATCTTTATTGGGTAGTAAAAAAATCCCCCTTCCCTTTAAGGGGGAAAGGGGGCAGTTAATCTTTGGAAAGGAGATCAACCCAGGACGAGTTTGAGATCATCATCTTTTTTGGCGTATCCTATATTCTTCTTCACGGCCTGGATAATCTGTTTCTGATACCAGGCATACATGCCGATCTTGTTGGCCGCCATGTTGGGGTACCATTCCTGCAAAATCTTGATGCCCATGACGTCATTGGCCACCTGGTCTCCCGAGGCGAGGATCATGCCGGGTTTTACTTGCTCGCCGTGGGAAGGCCCGCCGCTGATAAGAGACCTGCGGCCGTCCATGATGATCAGGTCGGGCCGGAAAGGTAGATTAACTTCAGCGGATTGCTCGGCGACGAAAATGTGGTTGAAGCTATGGAGATGGGCCCCGCGATCCGCCCGGTGTAAAATCCCGACGGAGAGCTTCAGACTCATGGTTATCCCTCCGAGGAAATGAGTCTTCATAATCGGGGTGTAGATCACTTTATCGTAATTTCTGAGGTCTTCAGGATAGGCCACGGTGCCATCCCCTCCGCCCATCTTACCCAGGAATTCGGCCTCGGCGTTGCGGATGTTCATCCATTTTTCTTTTTCCCAGGTTTTAACAGGGGTTTTCGTTTCCCAGCCTACAGAGTCATAGCCCATTTTCTTGATGACCCGCATGGTTGGCCCCCAGGGGCCGCAGGTATCGGCCACGGTCAGGTTTGTATAACCTTCGTCCTTGAGAACTAAAATAAGGGCCCTTAAAAACTCTGGATCTGTGCCCCCCTGAGGCCATGGATCTCCCGTGTTCATATTGGGTTTGATAAGAATTTTATCTGTTTTTTTAAGGGATTTTTCAAACCCCCCGATGAGCTTCATGACTTTTTTAATATCACCCTTAAGGTCTTTATCCAATTGGGTTGCCATGATGAGCCCAACCTGGGATTTGTTCCCTTCGGCGTACCAGTTGGGATGGAGATGGGACCAATTGACCGGAGCTCCCCCGTCGGTCAATGATTCAGGTTTTTTATCGAAATAATCTTTGGGAAGGGGGGCATTTTTAATAAATTCCCCGTACTGTTTAAGCTGGGTATCCCGCATTCTCCAGACACCTTCATGAGCCGGAATATCCAAATCTTCCACGGCGTGGGCCTGTCTTGGGCCGATCAATCCTACCGCCGCAATTCCGGCGCCGCAGTATTTGGCCACTTTCGTGATAAACTTCCTTCGGGTAATCACCTCGGAGCTCATTTTCCTTCCTCCTTCCTCAGGGTTAGGGTTAAAATGGACCTATCATTCCACTCCAAACCTATAGCGCAATTTTCCCCCCTTTCTCTTTGATTTTTGCCTCCGGCAGATGGATAGTTCTCTGAAAGAAAAAGTTTCCATTACTTTTTTCCATAAGTGGCCTATTTGTACTGGAAGTGCAGTTGGAAGGATAAATACAACGATAATTTACCTGCTCTATTAATTTTGTCAAGTACAAAATTTGATGGCTTGTAACCCTTCAGTCACGGGTGGGTGGCCAAGGTCGGATGAGGAAAGGTTCGGCGTAAAGGCCAAGGGAGCCCATGGCCGGGGGGCCAGTCCAGTCCGCTTGGAACCATGAGGCGCTGATTTCTCCGTGGATGGGGCGGGGCTGACGCCTACCGCCTCCTCCGGCGGAGGTTAAGTGAGTGCACCATGAACAGGGATATCCCAGCCGATGCTTCCGGCGCATACCGGCCTGGCCCCCCGGCCAAAACAGAATCTTTGCCAGGGTTAGTTCCTCCGATATTCCTGTCATAGCCACTCGTGACTGAAGGGTTACGATGGCTTCGTAAAAAGTCTTGTTCTTGTCATTGCGAGGAGTTCCGCATTTGCGGGACGACGAAGCAATCTTGTATTTTCGGGCACTTATAAAAACGAGATTGCTTCGCTTTCGCTCGCAATGACCCTTTCGCGACTTTTTACGAGATCATCAAATTTGACTTCAATTTTATTGTGTACATACGGCTATCCTTTGTTTAAGATATATTTCTAAATTCTTGATGATGCTGTTGAACCCTTAGCGGATGCCATGCTGGATTTAAAACTTAAGATTTCCGTCCGGCCAGAGACCCTGGCGATTTGCCAGATGGACAAAGATGCCGGGATTCCCGACTGGGCGCTCACCTGCGCGTTTTTTTCCCTCACCAGAACAAAAGAAGAATTATCCGTAGTCTGCTCTCAGATGAACGTCCCGGAAGGAATCAAGAAGGAGGGAGGGTGGCGGTGTTTGCAGGTGGCAGGATCACTGGATTTTTCCATTACTGGCGTCCTTGCCTCCCTGACCATCCCCTTGGCCAAGGAAGGGATTAGTGTTTTTGCGCTGTCCACTTACAACACGGATTATTTGCTGGTGAAAGAGCAACATCTAGGAAAAGCAGTCCAGACCCTTGCTCAGAATGGACATCAGATTCATTATTAAAAAAATTATTAGCCACAGAGATTACAGGGAAATAAATAAAATTAAAAAATTGAAACACTTTAGCCCTTTGAAAAAAGGTGTGTTGTAAAGGCCAAGGGATTCCAGGGGCCGGGGGCCAGAGCGGAACGCTTGGAATCATAAGGCGCTTATATCTCCGCATATGGGGCGGGCAAAAACCCCCGCCTCCTTCGGAGGAAAAGATCTTCTGTCTCCGTGGCCAAGCGGAAACCCAACCGATGCTTCCGGCGCGTTCCGCTCTAACCCCCGGCCCAAAACAAAGGCTTTAATACCATTTTTTCAAATCGCTGAACTGTTACAAAATTCTATTTTTTGTCTATTTTCTGTAATTCACTTTTTAACTCTTGGATCTCGGTGGCCTCTGTGACCTCTGTGGCTAAATCGCCTTGAGATGGAGATTGTGATGGAATATAGCGTAGCCAAACGGACCGAATCTTTCCAGGAATCGGTAATCCGCAAGATGACCCGGGTTTGCCAGCAATACGGAGGGATCAACTTAGCCCAGGGATTCCCGGAAAAATCAGCCCCTGAAGAAGTTATCCAGGCGGCCTTGCAGGCGATTCAGGGGGGGAACAACCAGTACTCCATAACCTGGGGGCTACCAGCCCTGCGGGAAGCGGTTTCCCAAAAAGTATCCCGCTTCAATCTCAATGGCCGCCGGCCTGATCCGGAAAAGGAAGTCACCATCACCTGCGGCAGCAGCGAGGCCATCGTGGCTTCATTGCTGGCTCTGGTGAATCCGGGAGAGCAGGTCATCATATTCGAACCTTACTATGAGAATTACCTTCCGGGACTGGCCTTGTGCGGAGCCGCACCGCTCTTTGTTCCCTTAAGGGGGCCAGAATGGGCGATCGATATGAAGGCGTTAAACAAAGCCTTTTCCAGGAACCCTAAAGCCTTGATCCTGAACACTCCGGCCAATCCTTCGGGAAAGGTGTTTCTCAGGGAGGAGTTGGAAATCATCGCTCGCCTTTGCCTGAAACACGGGACGTACGTTATCACAGATGAGATATACGAACACATTATATACGACGGACTCAAGCACGTCAGTATAGCCAGCTTGCCGGGCATGTGGGAGCGCACGGCCACCATCAACGGCTGTTCGAAGACTTACAGCGTTACGGGCTGGCGGGTCGGATACGTTATCGCGCCTTACGGCCTGATGTCGGCCATCCGCAAGGTGCATGATTACATGGTGGTGGCGGCTCCGACTCCCTTCCAAATAGCCGCTATAACGGCCATGGCCCTTCCTGATTCTTACTACTGGGATATGGGAGAGCATTACCGGGAGCAACGGGACTTCCTCCTGCAAATTTTTCAGGAACTTTCTATGCCGGTGCTTCGCCCTTCCGGGGCCTATTACATGATGATCCGCATTGATGGATTGGGATACGATAATGATGAGGCCTTGGCCATGGCCCTGGTGGAAAAAGCGGGTCTGGCTGTGGTGCCGGGGTCAAGCTTCTACCATCGGCCAGAGGACGGGCGGGATAAGGTGCGCATCTGCTTTGCCAAGTCCTGGGAGACGCTTCATCAGGTTAAGGAGAGGATGGAAAAATTCTTAAGGAGTTAAAGTTGAAATGGATACGTTCTCTGCACGCTCTGTGGTTAGGTTAATCCTTTATCAAGGAGGTTGACATGAGAAGGAAGAAAAAACTTTCAAGAGGCGTAGCAGTTGTTGGGGGCGGATTGTCCAAATTGGGATTATTTAAAGACCGTAATTCCAAGGATTTTTTTGCTGAAGCCTATTTAGAAAAGAAGGCTTTAGTAAAAATAATCCTTATGTCGTGGGGGTCGTAGAGCTGGAGGAAAGCGCGAAGATTATGGCCCGAACAGAAAACTTATTTAGCTTTCAAGCCTTAGCCCCTTTTTACCTTAGACCGGCAAGTGGGGCATAAGCTTCGCTTGCCGGCTTTTCAAGCCAGTAAGGTACGTCTATGAACGTGGGGACACTTTTCACCAAAACGGCCCGCACCTTTCCCGATAGGCTGGCCATAGCCTACGGCGACTATGAGTTGACTTACCAGCAGGCCAACGAACGAATCAATCGGTTGGCTAATGCCCTCCGGGGCTTGGGAATCCAGAAGGGGGCGAATGTAGCCATCCTCCTGCACAACTGCCCCGAGTTCCTCGAGGCTCTCTTTGCCTGCTTCAAGGCCGGGCTGGGATCGGTTCCCGTCAATTTTCGCCTCCACCCCAAAGAGTGCAGTTTCATCATCGATAACTCGGAGGCTGAGGCAGTCATCCTGGGAGAAGATTTCCGGGACTCCCTCTATGCCCTCAAAGGCGAGATGCCCCGGATTAAGCACTACATCTGCATCACAGAACCTTTGGAGGGAATGATTCTTTACGAGTCTTTAATCAAGGATAAACCGGCCAATTTTAACGATGAAGAGGTGGAGAGGGACCACCTGGCCTGGATTTTTTATACCTCTGGAACCACGGGCCGTCCGAAAGGGGCGATGCTGACCCATCATAACCTGATGGTCATGACCATGAATTTTTTCGCCGACATGTGCCCCTTGGGACCAGAAGATGCGGCCTTGCATGCCGCTCCCCTAAGCCATGGGAGCGGGCTCTATTCTCTTCCCAACGTAGCCAAGGGCGCGGCCAATGTTATCCTGGCCTCGAAATCTTTTGACCCTCCTATTGTTTTTAAAGCTATCCAGAGGAGGAGAGTTACCAATATATTCATGGCCCCGGCGATGATCAAACGTCTGATCATCTCCCCGGAGATTGGCCGTTATGACTTAAGCAGTCTGAGGTGTATCAATTATGGCGGGGCCCCTATCTTGGTGGAAGACCTTAAGGCTGCGGTAAAAAGAATGGGTCAGATCTTCGTTCAGCTTTTTGGACAGGCTGAAGCTCCCATGACCATCTCCTACCTTCGGCAGGAAGAACATCTGCTGGAAGGTACAGATGAACAAATGAGGCGTTTGACCTCGGCGGGGATTCCCCGGACGGATGTGGAAGTGAAGATTATTGACGATATGGACCGAGACCTCCCGCCGGGAAAGATGGGGGAGATTGTAGTCCGGGGGGAAGTGGTCATGAAGGGCTACTGGAAAAACCCCGAAGCAACCGCTGAAACCTTACGGGGCGGATGGCTGTACACGGGAGATTTAGGGATCATGGATGAAAAAGGGTATGTCTACATCCTCGATCGAGCCAAGGATATGATTATCAGTGGAGGGGAAAATATCTACTCCCGGGAGATTGAGGATGTGATCATCAAACACCCCGCCGTTCTGGAGGTGGCGGTTATTGGAGTTCCTGACGAAAAGTGGGGCGAATCCATCAAGGCCATTGTGTCGCTGAGGGAAGGCCGAAAGGCTACGGAAGATGAAATTATCAGCTTTTGCAAGCAGTATCTGGCCAGTTTTAAAAAACCCAAATCGGTAGATTTCATCGACGCCATACCCAAGAACGCTTATGGAAAAGTTCTCAAACGAGAACTCCGGGAAAAGTTCTGGGCGGGTGAAGCCCGTAGGGTGAGATAGGGGTTGCAGCGGTTTTTCAAGGAGGAAGTCCGCGATACCCCCCGAATGTTTTAAATCACTTCAGGAGGTATCGCGGAAACGGGAAAATGGTTTTTAAACGGCGAATTGTAAAGAGCCGTTGGGAAAGATGGAAACGCTCTGTCCCGAACTCCCCTCTTTCAACTCTTCCAAGACATCCTTCCAGGTATTGCGAATGATCGCGGTTTCCGGATAACGTTCCAAAAGGTCGGCCCGCGAGCAGTTGGGCGAAAAAACAATAACCTTGCGCCCCTGGAAGATTCCAGCTATAGACTGGCGGCGATCTACCGGGTTATAAAGCCTCATCCCGCGGTCGGCGAGGGAATGAAATCCCAGGCCGTCGGAGCTGGCAGTGGCAATGACCACTTTTCCCCCTGCGCGCACCAAACGGCGGGATAAATTGCCCGTCCATACATTGAGGGCCTTCTGGGCCTGGACCAATTCCGTATCTTCGGGGAAAGCATTAAAAATGCCGATATCCGCATCCAGCAGGGCCTCGGTCAAATATACTTTTCCAGCCCGTTCCACAGCCGCGCGATGGGCCTGGACCAAATCTCCTACAAAAACCCCGGCAGTTTTACCAGCAGAAGTTCCCACGGAATTGACGATGACGTTCAAACCGGCCATCCTGGCGCCTTCTTCGATATCCAAGCGCAGCTCGTTGGTGTTCAGATCATATCCCTGAGAGAAGCCCGTACTGCCGATCTTGCCCATGAAGGCCGGGGTGTGGTTTTTTTGGATGGTATCAATAGATCCCAATCCCGGGATGACGATCTTGCCCCCTCCGCCGAAGGCGGCAATGGGGTGGGGGGTGATAAAGCCAATGCCGATCTTGACATCGGCCTCGATAAAATAGCGGTTGATCTGCACCGGGGTTCCTCTGGAGGTGGTGCCAACATTGATCAGGTTCTCGTAGGGGTGATGATTGTAAACCGGAAAGCGGTTGGCTATCTTCTTCCCTAACTTTTTCTCCTGGTCGTTTTTCATCAAGGGGCGGTGGCAGCCGACGGCCATGACGATCTTGATGTTTTCATCCTTGATGCCCCCTTGATTCAACTCTTCCAGGGTGAAGGGCAAGAAACGGTAGGCCTGGGTGGGCCGGGTCAGGTCATCTACGGCTATGACCGCGGTTTTTTTCCCTTCGGCCAACCTGCGGATGGTCTCCTGGCCGATGGGATTCTGGAAGGCCTTGCGGATTTCGGCCTGACTGATATCCGGCCCATCGGCCATGGAGGCCTTGCGCACCTTCCAATGATTGGGAAAAGTTAGGGGAAGATTCTTGTTTCCCCGCCAGCAGGCCCATGGGATCGTACTTTTTTTCATTTTTAACTCCCCTTTTTTTTTAAACCGTGTACCCCCGGTTTAGTGAAAGACCCTCCTATATCAACTTATATAACACAATCAGGATTTAAAATAAAATTTTTTCCTGGGCTAAGAGATGATGGAGTCGTAAAAAGTTCCGTTTTCGCCATTGCCAGGACTTCCGCCAATGCGGTACGACGAAGCAATCCCGTATTTTCGTAACACTTTAGCTCTTTGAAAAAAGGTGTGTTATAAGGACCAAGGGATTCCAGGGGCCGGGGGCCAGAGCGTAACGCTTGGAATCATAATCATGTATCTGGGGTCAGGCAAAATATCTGGGGTCAGGCAATGATAATAAAGTATTGACAGAAAATTCTCGCAGTGCTACAAAAGCTTCATGAATCGAAAACCTCGTATTCATTTTCCCGGCGCCCTCTACCATGTGATCGCCCGGGGTTTGGTAGGATATCTGGCGAGAAAGCTGGCAGGTATGCGGGTGAAAGAGATTGGCCGGTATTTTAAACGGGAGCCGATGACGATAAGTTTCGCGTTGAGGAAGATTGAGAATCTGCTTCAGCGAGATAGGGGTGTAGCGCAAAGAGTGGAAGCCATGGAACTGAATCTAAGAATGAGGGGAAAGAAGAAATACTTTATTACGATTGCCTGACCCCAAAGTTGTGACCCCAAAGTTGCTGGTCATGATTCCCAACCGCATGGTGTTAGCCCTGGATAGCTACGGGCTGATGGCCATCCCCTTCTTCTATCTCGCCGGGTCCCTAATGCTTATAGGCGGGCTTACCCATCGGCTGGTGGCCTTTTCCCGGGTCATCATCGGCCATGTGACCGGAGGACTCTCCCATGTGAACGTGGTGGCCAGCATGGTCTTCGCCGGGGTTTCGGGGTCTTGTGTCGCCGATGCCGCGTCCATCGGCGGAGTGCTCATCCCAGCCATGAAAAAGGACCGCTACCCGGCGGATTTCTCGGCGGCCGTAACCGCGGCAACGGCCACGGTGGGGCACATCATTCCCCCCAGCATTCCCATGATCCTGATCGGGGTCATGCAGGACATGGCCATCGGGAAGCTCTTCCTGGCAGGGGCGATTCCCGGGCTGCTCCTGGGTTTTTCCTTTTTGGGCCTGTCTTATGTCATCAGCCGCCGCCGGAATTACCCCAAGGAAGAGAGGCGGGCCCCCCTCAAGGAAATGAGCCGGGCCTTTTTGGACGGATTTCTGGTTTTAATCATGCCGGCCATTGTTGTTGGGGGGGGTCGTTTTTGGGGTCGTTACCGTCACCGAGACAGGTGTCCTGGCCTGTTTGTATGCGCTGACCCTGGGTTTCTTTTACCGGGAGATCCGGCTGGATAATTTCTGGGCCATGGCCAAAGAAACTTCCAAGGGGGTCTCCAACCTCCTGATCATCCTGGCTTCAGCAGGATTCTTCGGGTATGTCGTGATGAACACCGGGGTGGGGGAACAATTGGTGGAACTGATCCTTTCCATCAGCACCGATAAATACGTCGTTCTCACCCTGCTGATCGGGTTTTTGCTGGTTATCGGCTGCGGGCTGGATGTGATCGCCATGATCTTCATCTTCGTTCCCGTTATGTATCCTCTGGCCACTAAAGTGGGAATTGACCCTTATCATTTTTCGACCGTATTCGTGCTCTCCCTGGGCATCGCCCTGCTGACTCCCCCCGTAGGGGTTCTGCTTTATCTGGTCGCAGACATGGCTGAAGCCCCCCTGGTCCGGGTGATCAAAGAGTTGATCCCTTGGATTCTGGTGCAGATCACCGTCCTCTTGGTGGTTGCCTACATCCCCGCTCTTTCGACCTGGCTTCCCGGCCTGTTATCCAAATAATGAACCGAGGCCCCAGTGGGCCACAAATTTTTAAAGGAGTGTAGGAATGAACCAAATGGTGCGAAGATCCACGTTAATTCTTCCAGTGAACATCCCGAAGTTTGTGGAGAAGGCTTATCTCCGGGGCGCGGACGCCATTCTATTGGATCTGGAGGATGCAGTTCCTTATGCCGAAAAGGAAAACGCCCGCAAGCTGATCAAAGACTCGATTCCCCTGGCGGCGCGGGGCGGGGCAGAGGTTGGGGTGCGGGTCAACAAAGACCCATCCCTCCTTACATCGGACATAGAGGCCTCGGTCCATCCGGGCCTGGATGGAATTACCCTGCCCAAAACCGAATCTGCCGAGGAAGTGCGCAACCTGGAGGCTCTGGTGGAAAAGCTGGAGCGGCAACGAGGGATCAAACCCGGCCACATCAAGTTCTCCATCCTCATCGAGAGCCCGCGGGGTTTGTTGAAAGCCCAGGAGATTGCCCTATCCAGCCCCCGGGTTAAGTCCATGACCGTCGGTATGGAAGACTATTGTCTGGAGTTAGGGGTAGAACCTTCTCCGGACGGACTAGAGATTTTTTATCCCGTCTCCTGGGTGGTAACGGTCTGCAAGGCAGCCGGGATAAGACCCATGGGTCTTTTGGGAAGCATTGCTGTTTTCCGCGATCTGCAGGGGTTTGAGCAAGCAGCCGCCAGAGCCCGCCAGGTAGGATGTGAGGGGGCTTCCTGCATCCATCCGGATCAGGTACCGGTGCTTAACCAGGTCTTCTCCCCCCCTCCGGAAAAAGTGGAATATGCCCGCCGGGCTGTGGAAGCTTTCGAAGCAGGGGTGCGTAGGGGAACGGCCTCGGTTAATTTGGATGGAAAGATGGTGGATATTCCGGTCTATAACCGATCCAGGCTGATTCTCCAGCGCGCCGATGCTATCGCCGCGGTGGAGCGGAGGAAAGCAGAGGCGCTGGCGAAATTAAAGTAAGGGTGGCGAGTTACGAGATTCGTAACACTTTAGCACTTTGAAAAAAAGTGTGTTGTAAAGGCCAAGGGATTCCAGGGGCCGGGGGCCAGAGCGGAACGTTTGGAATCATAAGGCGCTTATATCTCCGCATATGGGGCGGGCAAGAACGCCCGCCTCCTCCGGAGGAAAAGATCTTCTGTCTTCGTGGCCAAGCGGAAACCCAACCGATGCTTCCGGCGCGTTCCGCTCTAACCCCCGGCCCTCAACAAAGGCTTTAATACCATTTTTTCAAATCGCTAAATTGATACCGAGTTTCATGTTTCAAGTTCAAGGTTAATCGGTTCGGGCGGTCAAGGGTCCAGGGGTTCGAATGGAATATTGAATGTTTGAATTTTATTCCATTTGAATCCTCGACCCCTTGAATCCTTGAACCATAATTCTATAAAAAGGAGAAAACATGGGATCATATCAAATAGTTGAATTGCCAGGAGATGGGGTAGGACCAGAGATTATCAAAGAGGGGATGAAAGTCATTCAGGCGGCACTGGACCTGGTTTCCCTGGAAGTGCAGTTCACGGAATTGGAGATTGGGGCGGGACGCTACCGGAGAACGGGAACCGCTTTTAGTCCGGAAGACATTGAAAAGGTACGGAAGGCGGATGCGGTCTATTTCGGAGCCGTGGGCCTTCCCGAGGTTCGCCTGCCCGATGGGAGGGAAGTGCAATCTGGATACATCTATAGGCAGGATTTGGACCTTTACGCCAACATCCGACCCGTCAAGCTGTATAAAGGTATAGAGTCGCCCCTGAAGAAAGCCCAGGAGAGAGGGATTGACTACGTGATCTTCCGGGAGAACACCGAAGGGCTTTATACTTTCGGCAAGGGAGGATTCCGCATCGGAAACGAAGCCGCAGTTAATCCGTTGATCATATCCCGGAAAGGGACGGAGAGGATTGTGCGGGCCGCCTTCGAGATGGCCAGGCGGCGCAAAGGAGCTCCCGAGGACGGGGTGAAGAGGGTGACCTGTACGACCAAGTCCAACGTGGTCGAAGCCTACGCTTTTTTCGAGGAGGTCTTCAAAGAGGTGGCCAAAGAGTTTCCTGATATCCAGAACGAACATTATTACACCGACGCCCTGACGGTTCTGATGGTCCAGAGACCGTGGCGCTTTGATGTGATCGTGACTGAAAACATGTTCGGCGACATCCTTTCAGACTTAGGGGCCGGGACGATCGGAAGCTTGGGCCTGGCTCCTTCTGCGGAAGTGGGAGACAATCACGGCCTCTTCCAGTCCATCCACGGAAGCGCTCCGGATATTGCCGGAAAAGGGATCGTAAATCCCATCGCCGCCATCCTCTCCGGAGGAATGATGTTCGAATGGCTGGGAAATAGGCATGACGATTCCAAAGCCCTGGAAATAGGTCGCCGAATCGAAAAAGCGGTAGAAGCTGTACTGGCCAAGGGCCAGGTGAAGACTCCGGATCTCGGGGGGAAAAATAACACCGCCCAGGTGGGGGACGCCATCGTGGAGGAATTGAAAAATAGTTGATTCCCTAATCTGGATTGGGGTTGTGATGTCTAAGTGGCAGGGGTAGAGTAAAAAGCTGGAAATAGAGCGACGGCGCCAATAAGCCAACTCTCTACTCTACCCCAGCAACAAGCAGAGAGCGTGGTTGGTTTCTCCCTTTGCTAAAAAAAGAGCCTTGCTCCTCGGGAAGATAGGCATCGAGGGGGCGCATCCCAGGCGCCGACGGAAAGAATTCCATGCGGCGGTTCAAGAGTAGAGCGTGATGTGCCAAGGGTTCCCTTACCCCGGCCTTATGATATTCTCTTCATATATATCCATATCGAGCCAATGAGCGCCAGCCCAACTAAATCTTTTAATAAACCGGGCCAAAGCATAATCCCCGCGCCCAGAAACAAGACCATCCTCAGCCATATGTTGCTGACACGGCCGAATAAACCAAACCCCAAGGCAACGGCACTCACGATGGATATAAAAACCGTCCAGATGATTTCCAAGGGACTGCCTTCTAAAAGGATCGATGGTCTGTAGACAAACAGCAAGGGCATGATGGGGAGAAAGACAGCGAATTTTAATGAGGTTATGCCTGTACGAAAGGGATCTGCTTTGGCGATCGCCGCACCGGCATAGGCCACAACGCAAACCGGCGGCGTCAAACCGGCAAGCTGGGTCAGCCAGAAGACCACAAAATGAGCGATCAGCAGAGGGACGCCGAGCCGATCCAGGGCCGGCACCACCAGGATGGCCATCATGATATACGAGGCCGTGGTGGGAACCCCCATCCCGAGAACAAAAGCCGCAGCCGCTGCCAGCCCCAAAACCCCAATCAGACTATCCCCGGAAAAGGAGAGGATAATGTGCGGGAAACGAATCATCAGGCCGCTTAAGGTGACGATGGCAATGATAATATTCACCGTTCCGGCCAGAGAGTTGACGCTCACCATGTCCAGGGTGCTCTTGCCCAGGGCCTCATAAATTTTTCCGGGTGTGAGACGAGTCTCGCGCCTGATCCAGCTTATGGGCAAGCAGCAGATAATCGACCAGACCGCCGAGTAGTTTGGAGAATAACCCTGAATGAGGAGATAAATAAGAAGGACCAAAGGGATAAAATAATAAAAACCTCTCTTCAATAATTGGAGGGGATCCTCTAACTCCTCCTTCGGCAATCCTTTCAGGCCCTGCTTAACAGCCTCAAAATGGACCATGGCGAAAACGCTGATAAAATAGATCATGGCCGGGAGAAAGGCGACCAGGATGATCGACAGGTAAGGAATCCCCAGGAACTCCACCATAAGGAAAGCACCCGCTCCCATTACCGGCGGCAGAAACTGCCCGCCGGTGGAAGCCGCGGGCTCGATGGCCCCGGCCACATGGGGCCTGTAACCCGTTTTTATCATGAGAGGGATGGTGAAAGTGCCTGTGGCCATGGTATTGGCCACCGCGCTTCCCGAAATCGAGCCAAAGAGGGCGCTGGCCACCACCGCCACTTTGGCTGGCCCGCCGGTGTAGCGACCGGCCAGGGAGTAGGGCAGGTCGATCAAGTATTTGCCCACTCCGGAAAATTCAAGGAATTTGCCCAGGATAACAAAGGGGAAGACGTATCGAGCGTAGACATTGAGCACGATCCCCATAATTCCATCCAGGGTTGCCCAGAGGAACCCCATGACCCTAAGGAGGCTGAATCCCCGGTGGGCCAGGAGCCCCGGGAAGTGGGGTGCAAAAGGTTCCAGGCTGTATATAAGCGCCAGGATGCCCAGCGCGGGCAGGACCGGCCCCATAACTCGGCGGGTATACTCCAGCGATAACCCAACCGCTATCAGCCCCATGATCAGATCGGTCTGGGTGAAAGCGCCCATCCGGTAGGCCATCGCCGGAAATTCAGTGATGAAATAGGTGACCGTAATCAGGCAGAGAACGATGAGAAGATAGTCGAAGGAGGAAGGTCGATCTTTCGGCGAATCCTTTCTCGCCGGGAATATAATAAAACCCAGGATCATGGTGACCCCGAAGAAAATGCCCCGGAAGTGCTGTGGGTCGGCCCGGCCGAATCCCAACCAATAGATAAATAGAGCGCTAAGGGCTGCCCCGAGGAAATGCGCCACCTGATCATAAGGGGAACGGAGCTGACGCTTCTGGGTTATCATCAGCTTTTCGACGATGAAATCCTTGACTTTCTCCAACCCGATCATGAAAATCTTCTCCGATCTTATGAGATGCATCCTGAACAAAGAAACTAAAAATGGGGCGCTGGGAGGCGATTATTCCATCTCCCAGGGCCCCTGTCTGCTCCCCTCTCTGGCATCAAGGCCGCAATTCTGGGGGGACCTTGAGCCCCTTCTCCTCCCAGAAGCGCACTGCGCCAGGATGCAGGGGGATGGTAAAGCCCATCAGAGCATCCTGGATGGTTGTCTCTTTGGCTGAGGCATGGACGGCGACGGCATACTTCATCCCCGGTTCGCTGAAGTAGGCTTTAAGGATCAAATAGGCGATCTGGGGATCGAGATCCTTGTGGGCAATGATGAAGCAACCTGTGTCCCATGTGGGCACCGGCTGCTCCTGGCCCATATAGGTCTTGGCGGGAATTTCCCTGAAGGAATAATAGGGAAGGGCCTTGTAGAAACCCGACTGTTCAGCCATTGTATGAAGGTCGAGGAGGACCATCTCCTTGGAATGGGTTGCCGCCGTATCGACGATGGCCGCCGACGGAATCCCGGTGTGCCAGTTATAGGCATCGATGCGGCCGTCCTTCAGGGCTTCCGATGCTTCCATGGCCGGCAGGTGGATAGCCTTCACCTGATCCCACAGCTTCAGGTGCCGCAGAAATTTTTCTCCCGAGATGGCCGAGCCTGACCCCGCGGTTCCCATACTGATTCTCTTGCCCTTCAGGTCGGCGACGGTTTTAATTCCGGTTTTCTTCAGGGTCACAATGTGCGCCACATTGCCGTAAGTCCGAAAGAGACCCCGCAGGTCCTTGTAGACCGTGCCTTTATACTCATCGAGGCCTTTGGAAGCATTAAAGATCGTTGAGCCATGAGCAATGCCGATGTGGGATTCTTTCCGGCCGATCAGATGGACATTCTCTGTGGAGCCGCCCGTGGCTTCAATGGAAACGGTCAGCCCTTCAATCGCTTCTGTGGCGTATACCGCAAGCCCGCCGACGTAAGGGAGGAAAGTCCCCCCAATAGGGCCCGAGGCAGCCATGATAAAGGTTTTGGGAACGCTCCCAACTTTCTCCACCTTCGTCGGTTTCTTAATCTCCGGAGCCTTTTTCGTCGGTTGAGCGAAGGCGGCATCGCCAAACGCCCAAACCCCGAAAAGCGCCAGAGCCACAATGAATCCTCGATATTTCGTACTCATCTTTACCTCCTCCTTCCCTCTCTTCGAGGCCTTGTAATTTCTCTTATTACACTTTTCCTCTGGTTGGCATCACCTCCCTCTCCTTCAATTTCGAACCGATTTACACCCGGAGACGTTCTCTCTTCTTCTGCTGGACACCCCTTTATGCACCAATATGAAACCGTCATCTTTTTCCCTCATGGGAAATGAGGATTTACTTGGCCAAAACCTTTAGGCCAGCCTTCCAAAACAAGATTTTCGCACACTATCATACTAATTTTTACGGGCACTTTATCTCATAACAACTACCGATGTCAAGCCCGTAATCCGCCTTGCCCCCCTTCACTTTTGATGTTCGTTCATGATTTCAGAATGATAGTCAAGACACGGCCCGAACGGGAGGGGGAATCTCTCGGGAGCACAAGGCAGGACTTCTTTCATGGCTGAGGGCGGGGCTTCCCTCCATGATTAAAAAACGGGGGACGCCCTTTATATTTGCATATTTAAGTTTACAGGGAGCATGACTTATGCTATGTACTCAGCATGCCGAGGGGATCACGGATTGACGTCCCAGGAGCTTTGCATCACATCATCGTTCGGGGGATCGAACGAGCCAAAATCTTTCGCGACGACACTGACCGGAACCATTTCTTAGAACGACTTGGAAAACTTCTTAAAGAAACCAAGACCCCTTGTTTGGCCTGTGGAATTACGGGGAATTACGGGACGTTGTTGACAAGCTTAAGTATTGCCATCTCTTTGATCTTGCATTGAAGATCAGAAACTTACTTAAGTTAGTAAACAACGTCCCCAAAATTCCACGAAACCCGTCTTAGAGACGGCGGCCAGCGATCGGTTCATTTCCGCGATAACTAAATACCAGAAAGGGAGGAAAGGGCATGAGTACATTTCAGATAGCCAACCTGGCCGATATTGCCGAATTCGAAAAAGTGCCATTAGAAAAAAGACTTACCGCTTTCCATACTTACCATCTCCTCCAAGAAGGGGCCTCTATCAATCCAGACGCCCCGGCCATTAGCTTCATTCTGTCTGGGGAAAACTATTCTAAACCCACCCATATAAGCTACCGGGACTTTTGGGCCCAAATAAACCGGACAGCCAATCTCTTCTATGATATGGGGATCGGCCCCCGGGATGTCGTATCCTATCTTCTCCCAAACCTTCCGCATACCCATTATGTTCTGTGGGGAGGAGAGGCCGCCGGAATCGTTAATCCCATCAACCCCCTTTTAGAACCATCAACCATCCGGGAGATCTGCCAGGCTGCCGGGACCAAAGTTCTGGTTGCCTTGGCCGAGTTTCCCGGCGCCGATATATGGCCGAAAGTGATGAGCATTCGCAAGGACCTGCCCAACCTTAAGGGTATCATTCGAGTTATGGGACCTTCCGATGAAAAAGAAGGGATCTATGGATATGATGAGTTGGTGGCGCGGTACAACGGCCAAAAGCTTGATTCTAACCGCCAGATTGACCCTCTGGATACAGCTTCCATGTATCACACCGGTGGCACCACAGGCATCCCAAAAATCGCCCCCCATACCCACTTCAACGAGGCGGCCATGACCTTCATGGCCCAATTGGTCGGAGACTTCCACCCCGGGGAAACTATCCTTTGCGGCCTTCCCCTCTTTCACGTCAACGGGACAATCGTGACCGGATCCATGCCCTTTTCCTTGGGCGCCCATGTGGTGATCCTCTCGCCCCGGGGGTATCGAGATCCCACCATCATGCAGAATTTTTATAAAATCGTGGAGCACTACCGGGCAGTGACCTTTTCCGCCGTCCCTACGGTACTGTCCGTACTGTTGGATATCCCCAAAGGGGATGCAGACATTTCTTCCCTCCGTTACGCCATCTGTGGGGCCGCCCCACTCTCGGTGGAACTCTTCCAAAGATTTGAAGCCCATTCGGGCATGAAGATCTTGGAAGGATATGGGCTAACCGAAGGGACCTGCGCCTCCTCCGTCAATCCCTATCATGGGGAGCGGAAAGTAGGATCGATCGGTCTGCACCTGCCTTACCAGAAAATGAAGATTTTTATCCTGGATGATAAGGACCAATTCGTCCGGGAAGCGGAAACGGATGAGATTGGCTCTGTCTGCATCAAAGGACCCAATGTTTTCAGTGGTTATTTCGAAGAGGTCCACAACCGGGGCGTCTGGCCCAAAGCCGGGTGGTTTAATACGGGCGATTTGGGAAGGCAGGATGCCGAAGGGTATTTCTGGCTTACCGGGCGCAAAAAAGATCTGATCATTCGGGGAGGACATAACATCGATCCCTTGGCCATCGAAGATCCCTTATATCGCCTGGGCGGTATTCAGGTGGCCGCCGCTGTAAGCCGACCGGATCCCCACGCCGGAGAGGTCCCCGTGGTCTATGTGCAACTCCATGAAAATGCCAGCCTCACCCCAGAACAAATCCTCGACTATTTAAAAAACCACATCGGAGAGCGAGCCGCCATTCCCAAAGATGTTTATCTCATCAAAGATATGCCCTTAACCCCAGTGGGCAAAATTTTCAAACCAGCTCTGCGCTGGGACGCCATTCGCCGCGTATATGAGGCAGAACTCCAGGCCCTAAAAACGATGGCCCAGTCCGTTGAAGTGCAGGTGGGCGAAGACCGGCTCCATGGCACCATGGCCACTCTCACCATTCGCCCCCAACCTCAGGTTCATCGGGAGCAGATTGAGGCTGGCGTGAGCGAGATTTTGGGCCGTTATCCGGTCCGCTATCGCCTAGAAATAAACCCAAATAATGCGTGAATGGGTTAAAAGACAAAAAGTTACGATTTAAGCAGATGGCCAAAACCCTTCTTATGGAAATTTCTTATAGAATGCTGGGGAAAATAGGAATTGGTGGTCAAAAAGTAGATAAAAAGGGCGGAAAATATTTTATGCAAACAGACCCTAAAAACACCTCTCCCCACGCCCTCTCTAAACCCTCCAGCCTTCATTTGACTCGGCCGGGGATAACCCAAAAACATCCCGTACAAGAGACTCACCAACATCGAACCAACGCCGTATTTACACTCCCTGCGCCCTTCGATCTGAACTCCTTGCTCAATCTTCTCTTGGATATGTTGGCGCTTAAAAAATCTCCGGATCAGTCCCGCTCCCCCAAAGCGGGTCAGATTTTTCCCTGTAAATTCTTCGGTAACGGTCTCTACTTTCTGATTGTCAATCTGATCTTTCTGAGATATATTTTTCTTCACCTTTTAAGTGCCTCCTCTATAGTGTTTATAAGTCTTAAATCACCTTATTTTACTATAGTCGGAGGCACTTTCATTTTAAAAAATGACATGCTCCCGCATTTTTTGGGGTAATTTATACATAGGTATGGTGTCCCCAGAATTCGAAAAAAAACTTAAGCAAGGAATTTGTTTAAATCGTAGTTGCCACTATTGAACTCGACAAGTTTCACCCAGTTGATTGCGCCAGTGGCATCGCAAAACTCATCAATGAAGTGTCTTGTGAACAAGTTTATTACTCTACCTCTTTCACACAGGAAGTTTTCGTTATGCTCTTTTGCCCTGTGACCTATTGGCTCAATAATGTCTGTGTAAAGATTTTTATTCCCGCTGATCAAATACCAGAAATTCTGCCCAACTACCTTCAAGTAACCACGAACATAACTTGTCTTTGTCTTCCCGTAGCAAATTCCCAAAACGGGCTGAACATTAGCGCCGTGTTTTAACTGCTTGACTCTGGCAACAGCCTTCTTCAAATCTTGCTCAAGTTTATCCTGCTGAGAACTGTTGCCCCAATTGGTTCCCGACTTGACTGACACTACATAATGGACTTTCTTGTAAAGGAACTCCAGGTCCACTCCCGACGCAGCGGATTTGTGACCACCACAAGTCTTCTGCGCAATAAAGACTGCTAATCCTTCCAGAAAGTCACCAAACAATTTTTCTTCGGATGAAGATAAGAAAGCTTCGAGCAGATTGGTGATCAGTTCGCTAGCCGTGGTGATATTCTTGGCTTTGAACAGATAAGGATTCTTTGTAAGCAACTTCTCAAGACGCAGTTCTTCCAACGATTTAACTTTTCGTTGGTGAAAATCAATAATGTTCTCATTCACATACTCATAAACTTCATCGAGATTTAATGGTTTCATCGTTTAGCTTTTGCTCCATTCTTGGTATGCAATTTTCTAACTGAGTAAGACGGCCGTTTCTCGGCGATATGGGGTAATCGAATTTGTTCTTGCGCCGTCCTTTCCCGTGCCAACTCAATATATTCTTTATTGATATCTATCCCCACAAAATTTCTACCTAACTGAACAGCAGCGAATGCAGTTGTTCCCGAACCCATAAACGGATCAAGAACCATATCTCCCGGTTTGGTGAATAGTTTTATAAACCATGCCGGTAATTCAATAGGAAAGGTGGCACTATGGTTACGGTTTGAGCATTCGGTCGCCATATGGAGTACATTTGTGGGATAAACCATCTTACGACCCAACCAATTTGAGACATTTTTACCAAAACCGCTTCCGACCTTCGATTCGTCTCTGGTTTTGTCAGTTTCACTTAGTTTGGCTAAACGGTCTTTTGCCCATTCCCCAACCGGCACCATGACCGCTTCTTGATACATATGGAATTCCTTAGCCTTGTTGAATTGGATCAATCTCTCCCAATTATCCCTAAAACGGTTTGGCCATTTGCCTGGGTAGGAGTTCTTTTTGTGCCACATGAACTCTTCAGTCCATAGCCATCCCTGTTCTCTCATGCGCAAAATCAGTTCGATAACGTAAGTATGTCTCTCGCCATCGAAGACCCGTTCTTTGATATTCAGGACGAAAGTTCCTGTAGGTTTAAGAACGCGCAGGAATTGACTGGCTTTCGGCAAAAACCAGTCCACATATTCATCGGGGCTGACGCCGCCATAAGTATTTTTTCTTTGGTCGGCGTAAGGTGGTGAGGTAAAAATCAAATCAATCGAATTGTCGGAAAGTTTCTTTAGAACATCCTCGCAATCACCGTGCAAGAACTTGTTTATGAATTCCATCTTTATTCCTACCTGTAAGAACGCTTATTCTGGGGATAAGTATATTTTATCTTAAACCGATTATCAAATACGAAATACAGCAGAGCCTGCCCGCAATCGTTAGCTCCATTCCAATGGATCAAGTGGGGGGCAACAGCATGCTTAAGTGGAGGAAAAGTTCTTATGTAAACAGAAATCAGGACAGAAGAAACGGCTGCCATATAAAAACCTGAAATTAAAAAGCCCCCAAAGAGGTTTTCGGTGCTCGGATGGTTTTGTTGTTATCGAGACTTGATAAGACCAATGCAAACTGTAGCCATAGAAGAGAAATGACTCCAAAGGAATAGAAATTCCCCTCAAGTCTTTGTATGGGCACCTTCCGGAAATTCCTTTTCATGCTCTGCTCCAGAAGGATAGAGGGCAGGTTGTTGGTTAATCAGAAAAAGATGGGAATAACTGACCCATGACCCAAAATACTCTCTTATTCATGAGCAGTCAAGGGGAAAATAGCCTTTGGAAATAGCCTCGGTTTTCAAGTTCAAATTGAAGATTGCGTTTGAAATATTGCATTGCAGGGGGGGATTTATCATTTGAATATTTCAGAAAAAAGTCATTACCTGGCTGACAGTATACGTAAGACTAAATCTGACTTTTATACTTAAAGGAGCCATTTCAGTCAGAGTTTCATCACCGCCCCTTGCGCGGCTGAGGTGACCAGCCGGGCGTAAGTATGCAGGTAACCTTGGGGTTACTTTTTCGGCGGATGGACCAGCTTCTATCTCCTTCCGTAAGATCGGACGGTCCCTGCCGTTGGGAACGCTTTTTAGGCCATTATTTTTCTAGCCGTCTCCTCGGCCAGTTTCATGACTTCGTCACGGGTTTCGACCTCGCCCAATTTACGCAGGCCGCAGCCCCGAATGAGGTAACTTTCGGTAAATCCGTAGCGCTTGAATATAGGCTCGATCCTGGAAAAAAGGTCGGCGAACAGGTTTTCGCTGGGCTGTCCCTGGGTTTGGATGAAGACGAGCTTTTTGCCGGGGGAAAGGCGGCTGGGATTTGGGTTGGTGTGAAAGTCAGGGACGAAGTAGGAATAGGTCCGTTCGATGAAGCTCCGGAGAGTGCTGGCCACATCCCAGAGGTAGACAGGCGTGGCCATTACCAGAATGTCGCCTTCCCGAACCCTCTCCAAAACAGCGGTCAGGTCATCCTGGAGAACACACTTATCCGCTTTAGTTTTACAGGCCATGCACGCCTGGCAGCCCTGGTAATGGAGTGTATTCAAGGCAAAGGTCTGGATTTCCGCGCCAAGTTTTTCGGCGGTATCGCCGAAACGTTTGGCCAGGACCGCGCTGTTCCCATTGGACCTGGGACTTCCGAGCACACAGGTGATTTTCATAAACCCTCCGATCATTTTTTATTTGAGAGCTTTTTTCGGCTAAAATTAAGTTACGTAAGGCAAGGCACGTTAAATAAGGGTAAGGCTAAAAGGGAGGATTGACGGTCATAATGGTAAAGACGTCCATCTCGTTGGCCTCGGCCTTGGTTTTTTCCCCGTTGATTACCCGGATCATCTGGTCAATCATTTCCTCTCGCAGCTCTTCCAGCGACTTGCCTTCTATTAAGCTCCCGGCATTGATATCCATATCATCGATCATGGTTTGATAGACCCTGGTATTGCTGGCTACTTTAATAACCGGGACGGCTGGAAACCCAGCCGGAGTTCCCCGGCCAGTGGAGAAAAACATAAGCTGAGAACCGCTGGCGGCCAGGCCGGCCATGGAATCTCCGTCGTAGCCCGGTCCATCCTGGAGGATCAGCCCTTTTTCGGTCGGCCACTCTCCATAGTCCACGACCTGATTGATCGTGGTCGCGCCGCCTTTATGAATGCACCCCATGGATTTCTCGGCGATGGTGCTCATGCCTCCGTCCATATTCCCGGGTGAAATGACCCAGCTGGCCAGATTGCCCATAATATCTTTGGTCCTCTGTTCGGCCTGATCGATCATCTCCACGATTTTTTTGCCTACCTCTTCATTCCTGGCCCGCCGGGCGAGCACATGGGATGTTCCGATCATCTCGGTGTTTTCTCCGAAGATGACACTGGCTCCTTTTCCCACCAGCCAATCTGAGACCGCGCCCAGGGCCACATTCGCCGTCACCCCGGACATGGCGTCGGAACCGCCGCATTCCATGGCTACGAGAAGCTTCTCCCAGGGGAGGGGGATCCGCGTCTGGCCGCTGATCCCGGCCAGCAGCCGCCGGGCTGCTTCCGCCCCTTTTTTAGCGGTTTGCAGAGAGCCGCAGTCCTGCACGTTAAAAATCTCTATGGGTTTCTCCGCCTTTTCGATAAAGGGCAGGAGACTCTTGGTGTTGGATCTTTCGCAGCCCAGGCCGATCAAGACGACCGCGCCCACATTGGGGTGATGGACCATACTCGCCAGGATGCGGAAAAGGATCTGCGTGTCCCTTAAGCTTCCCCGTCCGCAACCGAAGGAGTGGGGCACGCAGACGGCTTCGGGCGCCTCCCGGGAGATACGGTTGATGACCCCGTTGACGCAGGCCACCGTGGCCAGGACCAGGACATGGTTGCGAACCCCGTATTTCCCGTTCTTTCTGGCATAGCCGGTAATCTCTCTCATTTCTTCCACCTCTTGCTTTCCAGGTTATGCGTATGCACCCATTCCCCTTTTTTGATGTTCCGGGAAGTGACTGCCACGGTTTCACCATATTTGATTATTTCTTCCCCGGAGGGAATGTCCCGGAGGGCAATTTTGTGGCTGGCCGGGATTTCCTGCAACACGGGGAACCCTTCAACCCCTTTGGCCCTGACTTCTTCTCCTAATGCCAGGTTTCGCAGGGCAACAACCACATTATCCCGGATATGGATCACCAATGCGTTATATTCCATTAAACCACCTCAAAAAAAGCATAGGGCGGAGCGCATAGAGCATAGCGTAAGAACCCCTGAGGTGGTTGCTTATACTCTATGCGCTATGCTCCATGCGCTTTGCGTCTTACTTTTTTATGTACTGCATGGTTCCGTCTTGCACTACAGCGACCTTTGCCGGGCCGGGATAATCTTCCTCGAGAATGGCTAAAACTTCCGGCCAGGTTTTGACGATGATGGGGTCATCGGCATGGCAGACAAGGTCAAGGCCCGTGCGGTCCGGGTGGGGAGCCAGCACAATTAAATTCTTCATCAACCTTTGAGCAAACCCTTTCGGCCTCGGATTATAGTGGCGGCCGCCATAGTCGCTACCCCAGGCCCACATCACGTAATGGGGCACTTGCCCTTCAGGGGCGTCAGAAATCAGGACGCCGGTTCCTTCCCCTGGTTTCAGGAGCATTAAAGAAAAGAGAAGGGCAATGGCCGACTCGTTAGCTTTGGCATAGGCGTTAAAGATGGCCAGATCATAGCCGCTAACAGGGGGGATTCCATAATGGTCTTTTCCTTCCGCCGCTCCGGCATCGTGGGTTGCCCGAAAAGGGCCGGCGTAAAGGTTGGTAATCTGTCCCCGGCGGTTGACCAGAGCATCAACTTTGAAATTCAACCCCGCTGCATCACCGGCGGCGTCGCACTCAGCTCGCATGATATTGTTTTCAAAATTCCCCAGGCCGGCGCGCCCTCGATCTCTATACAACTGATTGTGAAACTGATTGATCGTTTCGATCCCCGCTACTCCGGGAAGGACGATCTTGGCACCTCCCCCGAATCCCACGTGAACGTGAGGGGTGATGCATCCAATCCCGATTTTCAGGTCACAGGCCATAAACTCACGGTTGAACCAGATCTCCACTCCCGTGGGTGTTCTGCCCACGCGCACGGTATTTTGAAAGGGATCATGATTGTATACAGGGTAATTTTCCACGATCTCATCACCCAATTTTTTGCGGGCATTGATCATGTCATAGGCCGTGTGAGCCCCCAGGGCCCAGATGAAGCGCACCTGATCTTTCTTCATCCCGGCCTTGTGCAGGGACTGTAAGATAAAAGGGGCAACGTCCTTGACCGGTGTAGGCCGGGTCATGTCGTCAAAGACAATCACCGCCTGATTCTTATCCCTGGCTATTTCTTCGAGAGTTGGCCCCTTTAGAGGATGCTCGATCTTTTCTCTAATTTGCTCGGGATTGAGGGCGGGCTTTTCAAATCCCGGCGGGTTTAGATTATCTACCTGCCAGCGGTCAGGGAAAGTTAATTCCCATTCTTTGTTCTCATACCATAGTCTGGAAGGGATGGAGATTTTTTTCATGGCCTTATCCCACCAGAATTACGATCACCTTCCGCGGGCCGTGCATTCCTTTAAAGAGAACTCCCTGAATATCACCCGTCATACTCGGGCCGGAGATGAAGACGAACTGGCTGGGGTAATGCTTCTTATTTCCAAACACTTTTTCAATGACCTGCTCGTAGGCCGGGACGAGGCGATCCACGGGCGCGATGGCGATATGAAGAATGGGGGCCAATGACACCAGGCGGGCCTGGTCTTTGTTATGAACCAGGCCGATGGTCGCGGATTCCGCCACGGCAAAATCGACCCCGGTAATTCCAGCCTGGGCCTGGTCAAAGACGGCGTCCCGGTAAGATTCCCGGTCGGGAAAATCCTCGGGAGTCATGACCTGGATGTCATTCTTCTTGCCCCAGGCCGGCAGGTCAAGCCTTAAGACTACATCATCGGTGGTGGCCATGACCTTCTTCAAGCCCTCCTCTAAGGCAACCACCGTAAGCTTTTCCAGGGCTTCCGGGAAGTCTTTGGCCCGGTGAACCACGACCGCTTCTTCCGCCAGACGGTTGATGAATTCGGCAATAAGCTGTTCCCTGTCCATGGAGAGGGTTTTGTAGGGGGGCAGATGGGGGCGAGCAGGAAATGCCGCCTTCGGCGCCGCCTTCAATTTTGTAAGTATTTCATCCCGTACGCTTTGTTCCATTTTGCACCTCTTGGGAATTCAGGAGTCAGAGTACATAATCCAGAATAAAGAAATTGGAAAGAGTTTTACTGCCCTGTTCATTCTGACTTCTGCCCTCTGGATTCTGTATTCTGCATTTTCTTCCACCGATCGTGAAACGTGAATCCGGCCATGGAGGGCAGGTCGCGCTTCCGGAACCATCCCGCGGATGGGCCTATGGTTTTGCTGATGATCCCGTCGCGGGCATCCTTATTTATAAAGGGCCGGGCCATCCGGACCCCCAGATTCCACAACCAGGGAGCGCTGGCTGCAAAGCTCCATATCCTGAAAAACTGTCTTTCCGCCCAAGGACGGTCTTTGCTCTTAAAAATAGGATCCTCCAGAACATCTTTGGATCGATAATAAAGGAATAGGCTGGGGTGATCGATACCCACCGGACAGATGCTCTTGCAGGCCCCGCACAGGGTGGAGGCCCGGTAAAGTTCCTGAGTTTTGTCCAGCCCCAGAAGCACCGGATTCAAAACTTGGCCCATGGGGCCGGAGTATGCCCAACCGTAAGCATAGCCTCCGATTTGCCGCCAGACCGGGCAACCTGCCAAGCAGGCCCCGCAGCGGATGCAGCGGAGGACCTCCCGGGCCTTGACGTCCTGATAAATTTTGGACCGACCGTTATCCACGATGACGATGTAGAGCTCTTCGGGGCCGTCGATCTCGTCCTTCTTCTTGGGCCCGCTGTCCATGGAGACATAAACGGAAAGCCTCTGTCCGGTGCAACTCCGGCACAGGAGCCGGACCAGGTGGAGGGCATCCTTCATGGTGGGAATCACCTTTTCCAAGCTCATTACCGATACCTGGATCGGGGGGGACGCTTTGGTGAAACGGATGTTGCCTTCGTTCTCCACGTTGATGATCGTCCCGGTTTCGGCCACCGCCATGTTCACCCCGGTAATCCCCATCTTAACGTGGTGAAATTTATCACGGAGGAACAGGCGGGCAGCGTATCCCAACTGCACCGGGTCCAGCGTGGGCTCTTTCAGCCCGATTTTTTCAATGAAGAGGTCCCGGACCTCTTCCACGGGGACATTGATGGCCGGTCCCACAATATGAAAAGGAGTGCGATGGAGCTGCTGGGCGATGAATTCGCCGAGGTCGGTCTCCCAGACCTCGATTCCGTGCTCTTCCAGAACTTCGTTGAGGGCGGTCTCTTCGGTGACCATGGATTTCCCCTTGGTCACGTACTGGATCCCTTTTTCCTTGGCCAGATTCCTTATAAACTCGTTGGCCTCTTTGTCGTCCCGCGTCCAGACGACTTTCATCCCGTTGGCCGTGGCGTTCTTCTCGAACTCCTCCAGAAGTTCCGGAAGCCTGGCCATGGCTTCGGCCCGGATCGCCGCCCCGCAGGCCATGGCGGCCGGAGCGTCGGGCAGCGTGCCGAACCCGGCCTCCCGCTTCATCCGCATCACCGGCGGGATTAACTTGAGGAAGAGGCGTTGACGGTCGTTCTTCAACTCCTTTTTGGCCAATTCGGTGAATTGTTCAGTCTTAATTTCCATATCCGGCCTCCCTGCCATTTGTAGATAGAAAGCTGGCCAGGTGCATGATTTTCTTGCCCGGATGGTTGCGGTTCAAGTAGCCGCCGATATTGAGCAGGCAACCGGGCTCGCTAAGGAGCAGCAGGTCGGCGCCGCTGGCCAGGAAGTTTTCCAGCTTGTCTTCCAACATGGATTCGGAGATATCGGGAAAGTTAATGGCGAACTCCCCGCCGAAGCCGCAGCAGGAATCAGCGCCGTTGAGGGGCACCAGTTGGGCGCCTTTCACCGCTTGAATCAGCTTTTTCGGTTGCTCCGAAACCCCAAGACCCCGCAGGATGTGGCAGGATTCGTGGTAGGTCACTTTTCCATCAAAGGAAGCGCCCACGTCCTCCACTTTCAGCACATCCACCAGGTACTGGGATAATTCATATACCCGGGGAGCGAGAGCCTCGGCCCGGCGCAGCCAGTCTGGCTCATTCTCCAGAATCTCTGGATAGTGGTCTTTCACCATGCAGGCGCAGGAGCCTGCGGGACTCACGATCACTTCGTCCTTTTCGAAGACGGAGATGAAGTGTTTAGCCACTTTTTTGGCTTCTTGCCGGTAGCCAGCGTTTAGGGCC
The DNA here is from genome assembly GCA_016875165.1 of Deltaproteobacteria bacterium. Classification (GTDB taxonomy): domain Bacteria; phylum Desulfobacterota; class SM23-61; order SM23-61; family SM23-61; genus JAHJQK01. The sequence continues at coordinate 48,234 of VGSF01000006.1, read as the reverse complement.
GGCTGGCCGCAGCAGGTTTGCTCCTGGTGATAGACCGGGTTCATCCCCAGTCGGCGGAGCAGGGATACGGTCGCTTCCCCGATATGGGGCAAGAAGAGATCGACCGTGCAGGGTATGAACAAGGAAATATTTTTCATCGTGTCCTCCTTTAAACCGAAGGGGGATCATCAATATTGATGATCTTGTAAAAAGTCTGAAAAGCCGTCACTCCTGCGAAAGCAGGAGTCCAGAGCTGCTTGAAATAACTGGATTCCCGCTTTCGCGGGAATGACGAAAATGGGACAAAAAGGACTTTTTACGAATCCATCAATATTGATGAACTCGTAAAAAGTCGCGAAATGGTCATTGCGAGCGAAAGCGAAGCAATCTCGTTTTTATAAGTCCTTGAAAATACGGGATTGCTTCGTCGTCCCGCATTGGCGGAACTCCTCGCAATGACGAAAATGGGACTTTTTACGACTCCATCAATATTAATGGGTTAATAATTTCTACGATTTCAACTTAACAAAAAGAGAAGAAAATCGTCAAGTATAAAAAGAGCGGTGAGAATGGGATATGCGGGGAAGAGTAAGTCGTGGTCCCCTTTTTATTTAATCGGTTTTTCAGTTGAAAAAACCGTCCAGGCTAACCCGATGCGACGAAATGATACCTTTGCGCGTATATAACGCAATACTTGGGCTCTCGTTTGTCAACGCTGGTCCTGTTAGAGAGCGCGGATGAAATATAGGGATAATGTATCTTTACTTTTGGCTCACCGCAATCGGGAAATCAGGGATCGTTTGGGGCTTGGTGGTAGTGGGCGTCTGTTGGCCCTTGGTCAGCTCCTTCACCCTCTCAGAAATATAGAGGTCGAGCATGTTGATGGTAATCCTGCCCTTGCCCGCGTAATCGGCCTTGCCGCTTATCCCCTCCACAACAGCTTTGGTAAAAGCGCCGTTATTCCAGGCCGGGTTTTCGACGGAATACTGGTTGCCCGTGGATGAGGCAAAGACCACGGCCCCGCTCTCCGCGCTGGTTAGCTCATTCACAATGCCCGTTTTTCCATCGGGGGAATGGCCACCGACTTAATTATGCCTTCATTCCCTTCTCCAATAGGGGGCCTAATCGTCTTAAGCAGCCTTCCCGTGGCGAATTCCCATACCCGCACCGTTTTATCGGGGGAACCCGTAATCAGATAACGATTTTCTGCGTCGATGCCAATTCTCTCTATACTGGCGGTATGCATTCCTGTTTCTATGCGGAGGATTGGGTCTTTGGGCGGTTCACCCGCATAAGACACCACGCCTTCTCCATCCGGGAAGGCCTGAAAAAGAAGGGATAAGCATAAAAAAATAATAATCCGGCAAATTACCTTATTCATCTTTTCTCCCCCCTTCCTTGCCCCATTTCCCTTCATCTGTTCCCTACCTGGTCTTTAGGGTCGCTTTACCTTCAAAGAATTCGGATGCTCCGGAACCAGGGGCTCCTTCTTTTGGTCTTATCTTGACTGCTCTCGTTTTAATCCCGATGTCCTGCTGTTTTGTTTTTACTTCATAAATTGAGCCGGAGGCTTTCAGGTCGATTTCCCCCAGAGGGTTTGTGCCGGCATAGACAATGATTTCTTCCTCGCCGAACGGGGGAGTTACTTCCAATTCAAACCGGTCAGTCCCCGAAGGCAATTCATAAACCACGCCTCCATTGAAGTAATTATCCTTGCGGAAAAGATTGGGGAGCAATTGGAGTATTTTCCCCTGGGCATCTTTATAGGCGACCCGCGCATAAAACGGTTTGTTCCCTTTGACATAAATCTTTATCTTTTCACCTTTCCCATATTCTTTCTTATCGGTCCAGACCTGAACGTTCAGGGGGGCTGAGGGGTCATCGGCGCTCCCCTTTTCTCTGGCTATCTTGGTCATGGCTTTCTCATCGGGAAGGACTTCAGCCTTAATCTTTAGCTTAAAGCAATCCCCCGAGGAAGGATCCCGGTACCATGACTTTTCCATCTCCTGGATAACCTTTACGGTGGCATTGGCGTAGGCTTCGATAAGGTCTTTTTCGAGCTGAAAGTCCTTTACCCGGGTTTCGCTCTTGATGTAGGTGGAGACGAATTCCACGGCCTTTCTTTTGGCATTCGTCAGCGCCTCTTCCTCGGTCTGTTTTCTGGATTTATCATAACCCATACAGGCATACGCTTCGGCTTCGGTGATGGTGGACTGAGCGGAATAGGAAGTCGCTTCGATTAGGGGGATAACAAAGACCATCAATAATAATAATGATGGGAAGGCTTTCATCGTACCCTTTCTTTTCGTCATTCGGGCCATCTTCCACCTCCTATAGATAAAGTTTTCTTCAATAAAATGTGATGGCTTCGTAAAAAGTCTTTAAATTCGTCCTTCCGTCATTCCCTCTGTAAAAACGGTCCGCCTCAGGCGGACAGTTTTCACAATGCCTTGCGACTATCCTGGATTCCCGCCTGCGCGGGAATGACGACTTTTTACGGATTGATCAAATGTGCTGTAAAAAACACAAAACCCCATTTCTCTTTGTAAGAAACGGGGTTTCAGGAGGATACCTTCATGTTTCCCTCAACCATGAATACCTATCGTCTATCCTGAAATAGCGTCATTATAGCACGGAGGTCGGTTCGTTTATATATTTTCTTTAACAATTCTCCCAACTCCAGAATATCTTCTATTTCATAATCCACAAACCCGTCAATTCTCCCCGCACCCTGTCCTACAAGAACTGTAGTCATGCCCAAATCCTTGGCCGGAAGTAGGTTTGCCGGCAAGTCTTCAATCATCATGCAATGATGTCCATCAATGCCCAGGTGCTCAAGAACCTGATAATAAGGCTCAGGGTTTGGTTTGGGGATGTAATGGGTGCAGATTATGTCAAAGATGCGGGGAAAAAATTGTTCCACGCCCAGGCAGCGGAGAACTTTTTTAGCGTGGGGAAGATGGCCGCTGGTGAAAATAGCTTTATCGAAGGGAATCGACTCTAAAAGTTTCGTTAGAGCCGGGTCGGGAGAAAGCCTCTCTTCGACCCCCACATCGTGAACATAGTCAAGGTAATCATCCGGATTGACATTTTGATGGATCATCAGGCCGCGGAGGGTTGAACCATAATCCCTGATGTATTTTTGCCTGAGCTCCCGGGCCAGGTTTTTTTCAAAGCCCAGGCGATCTTCCATATAATTTCGTATGCGCTCGACGACCATCTCGAAAATGCCCAATGATTTGGGATAGAGGGTATTATCCAGGTCAAAGAGAATGTAACTCAGCATATTTATCCCTTTATTACTCCCTCAATCACATTCAGGGCCTGATCGATGTCGGCAAAAGAAACATCCATGTGGGTTACACAGCGAATGCGGGTTTTGGCAGTGGGATGAACGAGGACTCCTTTTTTCCTTAAATCCGCAGCAACCTCGTGGGCCGTCCGCTCTGCCCGGGATACATCGAAGAAGAGGATATTGGTTTCAGCCTCTGCTGGACTGATGGAAACATTTTTGATATTGGCCAGACCCTCGGCCATTTTTTTGGCTTTGCGGTGGTCTTCCTCCAGCCGGTCAATGTGATGGTCAAGGGCATAGATTCCGGCCGCAGCCAGGAAACCAGCCTGCCTCATGCCTCCGCCGACCATCTTGCGGAAACGGTGCACCCGTTTGATAAAATCTTTGGACCCTACAACCAGAGATCCTACAGGGCAGCCCAGGGCTTTGGAAAGACAGACAGAGATAGAATCGAAGGGTAGAGCGTACTCGGCCGGCGATATACCGGCGGCCACGCAGGCATTCCAGAGGCGCGCTCCATCCATGTGCATGCGCAGCCCCCTTTGGGTGGCCAGCTCGCGGATTGGGTGAATCTTGCTCAGCGGGAAAACCGCCCCTCCACCACGGTTATGGGTATTTTCGATCACGATCAGCCGGCTCACGGGGAAATGCACGTCGTCAATGCGAATGGCTGCTTCCACCTGTGCGGCATCGAAAATTCCCCGATTACCGGGGATGCCAAAGAACTGGACTCCTGAAACCACGGCTCCGGCCCCGCCTTCGAAATTCATGGCGTGAGCCCCGGCCTCAATGATCACTTCGTCTCCCGGTTGGGTGTGGGCTTTAATGGACAACTGATTGGCCATGGTTCCCGAAGCAACGAAGAGGGCGGCTTCCTTGCCCAGGAGCCGGGCGGCTTTTTCCTGGAGGGCGTTGACGGTTGGATCCTCTCCGAAGACATCATCGCCCACCATTGCGGCAAACATGGCTTTGTGCATTTCCGGGGTTGGCCTGGTTACTGTATCGCTGCGCAGGTCAATGAATCGATTCATGCGTAGGCTCTCCTTTTGGGTTATTTATAACACAGGGTGGTAAAAAAAAATAGAGGACAATTTCAAGTGCGGAATGTGTAACACTTTACCTCTTGAAAGAAGGTGTGTTGTAGAAGCCAAGGGATTCCCGGGGCCGGGGGCCAGAGCGGAACCCTTGGAATCATAAGGCGCTTATATCTCCGCATATGGGGCGGGCAAGAACCCCCGCCTCCTCCGGAGGAAAAGATCTTTTGTCCCAGTGGCCAAGCGGAAACCCAACCGATGCTTCCGGCGCGTTCTGCTCTAACCCCCGGCCCTCAACAAAGGCTTTAATGGAATTTTTTTAAAATCGCTAAATTGTTACCGGAATGTTAAATTTGGAATGTTGAAAGGGGAACGAAAAGAGATTATAATTCCGAAATGAAAAATTTAAATTAGCCAAAGAGGCCACCGAGGTCACAGAGATATAAAGAAAGATATTTAAAAGGCAATTTAGGACACAGATGACCACAGATAAACATAGATAAAATGAAAAAAAGAATTCTTATGCGATCAAGATAGGCAAGCTGAAATGAAAGATTCTTTCCGAAACGTCGATCGGCCTAAAGTGTTTACAGGGGTTTTTTTGGTGTGCCTGGCAGTAATCCTGATGCTCATAGAGAGGGAGGGCACCCCCTTATTCTTGAAGGTTTTAAGATTTATTTTTCTTTCGGCCGGGCTTGGCCTTTATGTTTGGGGACGGTTTTTTTCACGAAGGGGAGAATGAAGCAGAATAAATTCACGTACGCGGGGGAGAATGTAAAGGTCTTCCAGGTCATACCCGGAAAGTTCCCGCCCCAATATCTTCGCCCGTTCTGGCGCGGGGTGGCGGGTGTCGATGATAATTAGATTTCGGCCTGACAGTTTGCATCCCCCGCTGTGAACGGAGATTTCTTCATCAGAGAGGCTTTCGTAGCGGACATCAATTCCCAGTTGGGAGGCTATATTTTCCAGATGTTGCAGGAGATAGATATCAGAAAAGTTCGGGTCCATCCCTCTTTCTCCCCGGGGAATTATAGCATTATAAATAAAATAACGGGTGAATGAAAGCCATTATTTGGCTCTTGTAACAGAGGCAAAATTCTTCTTAGTCCTGGCTCCTGGATTCTGAATTCCGTAACACTTTGGCCCTTTGAAAAGAGGTGAGGCGTAAGATCAGAGGGAATCCATGGTCCGGGGGCCTGGGCGGCCCGCTTGGAATCATAAGGCGCCGATTTCTTCGCGGGAGGGGCGGGGAAAACGCCCCCCGCCACCTCCGGCGGAAACGAGCGGGGTTCTTCGTGGCCAGGCGGAAACCCAGCCGATGCTTCCGGCGCGTTCCACCCAGACCCCCGGACCTCGACAAAGGTGGTAAAACCACTTTTTCAAACCGCTAAATTGATGCAGAATTCCAAAGAATGAAAGCCTACCTGGACATCGAAACTTCCTTTGGGGGAGAGATCACTGTCATAGGCGTCTATTGCCCGCCGGATCGATTGATTCAGCTCGTTGGCGATGAAGTCAACTGGACCAATCTCTGGAATGCCCTGGAGGGGGTGAGCACGATATTGACCTACAATGGAGCTCGCTTCGATCTACCCGTGATCAAAAGAGCAATCAAGCTGGACTTGAATAAATATTTCGAATGCCGGGATTTGATGTACGAATGCTGGCGGAGAAATCTTTACGGGGGGCTGAAGCGGGTGGAAGAGTTGCTGGGAATCGAACGGGCCACCAAGGGAATAGACGGGATGGCGGCCATGCGCCTCTGGGAGCGGTTCCGCTTTTACAGGGATGAAAAGGCCCTTAAAGTTTTGCTGGAGTACAACCGGGAGGATGTAGTGAACCTTTGCCGCCTGGAGGTTTGTCTGCAAAAGGGAACAAGCTAACTCCAGATACCCGGGATCTTTTCCTGGCAGAAGGGACAACGGCCTTTTTGCACATTATTTTTCAAGACAATGAAATGAGTTCTTTCAATCAACTTCTGGCCGCATCTTGGGCAATAGGTGCTATTACCGGGATGCCCCATGACATTCCCGATATATACGTAGTTTATCCCTTCACCCCTGGCGACCTCCCTGGCTTCCTCAAGGGTCTTGATGGGCGTAAGAGGGAGATGGGTCATCTTATATGATGGGGAAAAACGGGTAAAATGGATGGGAGTATCCTTTCCCAGGTTTTGCCCAATCCATCGGCACATGTTCTTGATTTCAGTTAGATCATCATTGAGGGTGGGGATCACCAGATTGACGATTTCCAGATGTTTATTCGCCCCTTTGATGGTCTGCAAAGTCTCCAGGACTGGCGCCAGCCTTGCTTCCGAAATCTCCTGATAAAATTTCTGATTGAAGGCTTTAAGGTCAACTGTAAAGGCATCCATGAATTTGAGTAATTCCAGCAGGGGCGCTCGGGCCATCCCGCCGTTGGTATGGCAGAGGGTCCACAGTCCCTTCTCTTTGGCCAGTTGAACGACATCATACATCAGTTCATAAAAAACCGTGGGTTCATTGATGCTGTGGGAGATTGATTTACACCCCTGCCTCAGAGTTTCTTCGACAATCTGCCGGGGAGTATGGGGAATGGGGCGGATCTGCTCCGGCGCAGACTGGGAGATCGTCCAGTTATGGCAGTGCTTGCACCGGAAATTGCAGGAGGCGGTATAGACGCAAAGATTCTTATGTCCGGGGGCCAGGTGATACATCGGTTCGAGTTCGATCGGGTCGATCTGCAGGCCAGCCGGTTTTCCGTAAACCAGGCTGCAAAGTTCCCCCTTTTGGTTTTCCCGCACCCGGCAAAAACCCCTTTTCCCTTCCGGGATCGGACACTGCCGAAAACAGAGCTGGCATTGAATAAAATTATTCGCGCCCTTTTTGAAAAACAGGGCTTTTCTCTCGAGGCCTTTCGGGGGAGAAGAAGGGGAATCAATTCCTTTAGGGGGGGAGGAAGAAGGGAGGAGATGAGATCCTATCCCTCCGGATAAAAAACAAAGGAAAGATTTTTTCAAGAAGGAGCGCCGGCTCAATCTTAAGTCCATTTTCCTTGAAGGGCTAAATTGCAGAACTTGCATTTTCCCTCCAGCATATTCATCTCGAGGATGTCAAAGTGCGACCGGTGAATGACCATTTTTTTGCAGGAAGGGCAAAAGGTTGAGTTGTGCCTATGTCCGGGAACATTCCCGATGTAAACGTATCTCAATCCATTCCTCCGGGCTATTTCGTAAGCTGATTCCAGGGTGGATATCGGAGTGGCTGAGAGATGGGTCAATTTATAGTTGGGGAAAAACCTGGTGAAATGAATCGGGGTATTAAGCCCCAGATTTTCTTTGATCCAGCGGCACATTTCGTCGATCATCTTCGGATGGTCGTTTAAAGTGGGGACGACCAGGTTGACAACCTCCAGCCAGACCCGCTCTTTTTTTACTGTGATCAGGGATTCGAGGACAGGCTTGAGGGTCGCCGAGCAGACCTCTTCATAAAATTTTTCGCTGAACCCTTTGAGGTCGATCTTGACTGCATCGAGGACCGGAAGAAGCTTTAAGAGGGGTTCGCGATTGATATACCCATTGGAGACGATCGAGGTCTTAATTCCCGCCTGTTTGGCGACAATCGAGATGTCATACAAATACTCATAATACACCGTGGGCTCGGTATAGGTGAAGGAGATGGAGGGAAGTTTATGTTTTTGGGCCTTTTGCACGATTTCCGCAGGGGAAAAAGAGAAATGGCTCATCTCCTCCAGACTTTTCTGGGAAAGATGCCAGTTGTGGCAATATTTGCACCTGAGATTGCAGCTGGCACAGGTGAGACAAAGTCTGAAATGCCCGGGAAGGAAATGGTAAAGGGGAGCTTTTTCGATCGGCCCCGTATCGACCGCCGCAGGTTTTCCGTAAACAACCGAATATAATTTTCCCTTCTGGTTTTCCCTGTTTCTGCAAAAACCCCTTTTCCCTTCCAGAATGAGGCATCTTCTCGGACAGAGGGCGCACTGCAAATTTTGCCCATCTCCTTTTATATAAAACATCGCTTCTTTGAAAACAGGGGTGGTTTTCCCCGGGGCCGCTTCCGGAAAGAGAAATGATGCCCCCCCCATTCCTGAAAGAATCATCCCCATGCTCTTAAGGAAATTCCTTCTATTCAACATTTATTCCCTCACTCCGGTCAAACGGTTGGGGAACATCTGCGCGGTTGAAGTTAAACAGCGATGGTTGTTATTCCAGTTGGAAAGATTTGGATTAAATTCGCCACAGAGATCGCCGAGTTTTTAAAACCATAATTAAATTGTATAGGAATTTCCTTTTTTAACTTTAGGCACTTTAGGCGCTTAGCGCCTCATTAAAACAAACATGTTTGTAAGAAGGAAATGCCTGCCGATAAATCCCCCCTTCCCCCCTTTGCCAAAGGGGGGTTAGGGGGGATTTCAGGACTTTTCGCTGCCCGTCTGAGGCGGGCCATTTTTTCCGTGGGCAGTCGCGGAAAAAGCATACTCACTTAACTTGAAAAAGTAAAGGGTAAGGGACAAGCGCCTAAAGTTGAAAAAGGGAATTCCTCTGCGATAAATTTATTATAAACTATTTTTGCCTTTTTATAAAGAACAGGAAAAGGAAGAAACTGCTGCCTTTGATCATGGCCATCAGAAAGCAGGATTCCTTAAGGCCCAGAACGGGCAGCAGGAAAAATCCTCCGAAGATCCCCCCAACGAAACCTCCCAAAAGATCTGCGCCGTAGAGTAAGCCGGATGTCCGGGCAAAATTTTCTCGCTGTCCAGGGAGGCGGAGATAGATCTTGTTGGCCAGCGGAAATTGCAGCCCGATGAAAACGCCGGAAAGGAAGGACATGGCCAGAAAGATGGCATAGAGGAGCACATAGACGCCTGTTTTATCAAGGTGCTGGGCCGGGATGGAGAACACAAAGGGGAGTAGCAGGGCAAAGATTATGATGCCCATCTCTGTCTTTAAGAAAAGAGAGGCATCCTTTTTTATTCGATCCAGGCGCCGGGTGATGTAGAGGCTGCTTAGGGCGATCCCCACCATAAAAATGGTAATCAGAAGGCCAATTTGATAATAAAGGTAGCCGTAAAGCGTTTGAAAGGTAAAGATGATGGCCAGGTCGAATATCATCCCCGTTAAACCCGAGGTGAAAATGGCATAAGGAACGCAGGATCGGGAGAGGCGGGGGATCTTTATCATAATGGCCGTTAGGGAGATGGTGAAAATGGCGACCAGGCCGCTTCCCAGAGGAAAGTTGAAGCCTTCAAACCATTTAAAAATTCCGGAAAGATGGGGAGAAAAGAGGGCATTCCAGTAGGATAGGTTATAAAAGACACCCAGAGGGTGAAAATCGGAGTTGAGCCGCACCTTTCTATCTCCCATGGATTTAAAAAACCATTTCAGCCTTCCTTCATCGAGGCGGTATTCTGTATATGCCTTTGTGAAAAGGTTTGTCTGAATTTTTCGCTCTTCGTGACGCTCCATGATTTCTTTGGCGGTCACTCTTTCCAGTTTTGCTGAGTCAGAGGCCAGGTAAAGATTGACATCCCCGGGGATGATTTTCACATAGCCAAAGACACTTTTCACAGTGTCCAGGATGCACCCATTCAAATCCCTTAACTCCGGGCTGATATAGGTGAGCGATCCGGGGAGCGTTAAAACGATGATCCCGCCCGGTTTCATCTTTGCTTTGGCCAGGGAGAAAAATTCCAAAGAGAACAATCGATTGGTCTGCAGTTCCTGGGGAGCGGGAAGTCCGATAAAAATCACATCATATTTTTCCCTGGTCTTATGGATGAAAAATCGTCCATCCTTATAGTGAATATGGACCCTGTTATCGGAGAGTTCGGATTGGGTTAAGGGGGTGGAAAATTTCTGCACCAGTTTCAGGAGAAGAGGGTCAAGTTCGACATAATCCACCTGTTTCACGGGATACTTCAAAATTTCATGGATCATTCCGCCGGCTCCCCCGCTGAGGATTAAAACCGATTCAGGTTTTTCATGGGAAAGCATGGAGAAGTGAACCAGGTCTTCAAGGGAAGCAATGTCCGGGACGGGCGCAGTGATGGAAGGAGTCCCATCGGTAAAAAAGGTGAACTGTTCTTCCCTTTTCGTGACCGTGATATTTCCATAGATGGAGTTTTCATGGTGGATGACTTCCAGATTTTTCCATTGCGATCGGACGGAAGACGAATCGATCTTCTGCGCAATCGGAGTAAAAAGGGAAACGGCAAAAAAAATGGCGCAGGCGATTCCCAGGATGAAGAGACCCTTGCAGAGGGAAGTAGATGGAGGCGGATATCCCGGCCAAAGCAGGAAGGCGGCAATAAGAGCATTCATCAGGGAGATGGCCAGGGCGATCTCAAAAGAATGGAGATGCTGAATAAGAAGCAAGGTAAGGAGCAGGCCGCCGATAATGGAACCGATGGTTTCCAGGATATATACTTTCCCGATGGTGGAGGCATCCTCCCTCAGGTGCCGGGAATAGAGTTTACACCCATAAGTAAAAAGCGCGCCATGGGGGATGCTTACGGGGAGAAGGATCAAGAACGAAAAGAAAAAGATAGGAACCAGACCGAGTCCTTCCCCCGGGGTGGCGGGTAGAAAATTCTTGAATATGCGGGAGAGATATATCATGGCCGGAAAAGCCAGGGAAAAGAACAATTGCAGCAATACATAAATCTCTATTTTTTTCCCGGTCTTTTCCACGGATTTTCCGAGGTAGAAGGAGCCAATGGCCTCCAGGACGAGCCAGTTTCCGAGGATGATGCCCAAAGTAAGTTCATTGCCGAAAAAAGAGACAAGGAGTTCCCTGAGCAGCACGATCTGGGCGACGATGCCGCTTACCCCCATCAGCAGCAGAGATATTTTCAGGAATGGAACCCCCATCCAGACCATCTCCTTGAAAGGACGCTCGTTCCTTTTTTGTCAACCATCTTAATATAACCTTCGCAAAAAACAACAATTTATTTTCGAAAGTTTCCTTCCTTCATCAAATCCTTTCTCGCCTGGCTCTCCGGTCCACCATTATGGCGGAATTTCAAATTTGATTTTTTTTCTTGACACAAAACCCCCTTTTCCGTATATTTACCTCACCTAAAAAATAGTTCTTATCATCTCATCCTAATTCACATAGATGTTTTCTTCTCCCCATCCATTGGCGGAGCTTTTAATGTGGCCCTTTGAAACCCTGTTTCTCAAATACGGGTGGTTTTTTTTTATTAAACCTTGTAAACATAGCCTTGTATTTGCTTCCATCAAAATAAAGATTTAATTCTAGCTAAAGATATTTGAAATTTCCATCCGATCCCCTCACCCTTTGATGGGTGAGGGTGAGGGTGGGGGTAAATAGAAAAATGCTCCCCCTCCCCTTTATCCCCTCCCGCCAGGGGAGGGGAGATTTTAGGGATATTATTAAAGTCTGAGAAGAAAATTCTCAGATTGAAAGATGAAAGAATCTAAATTTCGGGCAAGAAACTCATAATTTTCCGCCGCCGGCGCTTGTTTATCACCATGTAACAAGGCAGATGGTGGATTTCTCGGCGGTTTAACCAACACCTAAGAAGGAGGGAGGGTATCATGAAAAGATCAAGATTTGTATTAAGCGTCTTGGTTATGGCCGGTTTGGCCCTAACGATCGGCTTTCCGGCCCGGGCGGCCGACGTCATCAAGGTCGGCGTGATTGGCCCAATGCATTTCATGCAGGGCAAGGGACACTGGGATGGAGCCACTCTGGCCGCTGAGGAGATCAATGCCAGAGGAGGCCTGCAGGTCGGCAAAAAGAAAATGAAAGTTGAACTGGTCAAAGCGGATTCTAACGAATTTTTGAGCGTGACAGATGCCACCAGCGCCATGGAGCGTTTGATGACTAAGGACAAGGTGAATTTCGTTGTGGGCGGTTTCAGAACCGAGGCTGTCTTTGCCATGCAGGACATTGCCATGGACTACAAGAAAATTTTCCTGGGGTGCGGCGCAGCCCATCCCGAACTCTGCACTCGAGTGGGTAAGGACTATGAGCGGTATAAATATTGGTTCCGGGTTACGCCTACGAATTCCAACTACCTGGTGCGGGTGTGTTTAATCAATCTGGCAACTGTCAACGGGATACTGAAAAAAGAATTGGGCATCGAGAAAGCGAAGGTGGCCATCGTTGCTGAGAAAGCAGTATGGATTGACCCGATGATTAAGGCCATTGAAGATAATGTGCCGAAGATGGGTATGGAGATAGTCGGCATCTGGAGGCCGTCGGCTACGGCTACTGATGTGACGGCCGAGCTCACTGCTGTACAGCGGGCGGACGCCCAAATCATCTTCACCATTTTTTCCGCTTCAGTGGGAATCACCTTTGCCAGGCAGGCAGGAGAACTCGAGATACCGGCCGCCTTTGTAGGCATCAATGTAGAGTCCCAGAAAGATGGTTTCTGGTCGGCCACCCAGGGCAAGGGCAACTATGCCGTGTCCATGAATACTTTTTGCCGGGGTGTTGCCTTTAGTGATTTAACCGAGCCTTTTATTGAGAAATACATCAAAAGATTCGGAGAGTTGCCGACTTACACGGCGATTACCTATGACGCTATAAGAAGTAATCTGGGTATGGCAATAGAAGAGACCGGGACGCTTGATGCAGGGAAATTAATCCCCGTGATTGCCAAGTCCGAACGTGTAAGTGTCGGCGCTCCCAAGTCAAAATTTGACAAAAACCACGATCTGGTCTTTGGGCCTGGTTTTTCGACAGGCATCACCACTCAATGGCAGGATGGCAAAATGGTGGCCTGGTGGCCGAATGGTTGGGAAGGGGTCACTTATAAAGGCATGGTTCCTTATAAGGTGCCGCCCTGGATGGTTAAGAAATATAAAAGATAACGTAACAATTTAGCGGGTTGATCCGCCTCAGGCGGAATAGAAATCCCTCCCGACCTCCCTTTTCCAAAGGGAGGAGAGGTTTTTAATTGGAATTAGATAAAAAATTCAGCTTTTTCCCCTTTGGAAAAGGGGGATGAAGGGGGATTTGACAGCATTTAAAATGGCTAAACTGTTGAGCTTCTTGCAAAAGTCCGTAATTTACCCTTCGACAGGCTCAGGGTGAACGGGCTTAGGTTGAAATTATTTAGTTTTTCCGTTCGTGGTGAGCCCTTCGACTCACCGTTCGCCCTGAGGTTCTCGAAGGGTGAACGGTTCGCTCAGGACAAGCTTGTCGAACCACAAAAAAATACTTTTGCAAGAGGCTCTGTTACAAAATAACTTATTCTTCAGAATATTCCCACCCCTTGTGGTTGAGGTCCTGAGGGGTGGGAAGGACCAATATCCTGAGGCTATATGATACTGGATATAACCCTAAGCGGTTTGATTAACGGAAGTGTATACGCCCTTCTGGCCATCGGATTTTCCCTGATATTCGGCGTGGCCCGCATAGTTAACATCGCCCATACCGCCTTTTACATGCTGGCCGCCTATTTTATCTATTACGGCACTAAGAAATTAGGCATTAATCCGGCTTTGTGTATGCTGGCGGCCGTAATACCGGTGACTTTGATAGGACTAATCTCCTACAAACTCTTCATAGACCCTATACGCGAGCATGAGGCGGCGGTGCTGATAGCCACCATAGCCCTGGCCATGGCCATGCAGGAAATCATGCTCCTCATCTTCACCGGAGACTTTCTGGGCGTGCCTCATCTCATTCAGGGGCACCGGAAAATTTTCGGAGTGAAGATCGCCTATCAGCAATTGCTGACCGTTGCCGCGGCCCTGCTGGTGTTAGCCTTGGTCTGGGCCTTGTTATTTAAAACCAGGGTTGGTCTGGCTATTCGCTCTACGGCTCAGGATAGGGAAGTGGCCAACCTGATGGGTATGAATGATAGCCGGGTGGCCATGATTACCATGGGTGTCTCCGTCGGGCTGGCCGCCTTTACGGGCGCCGTGATTGCTCCCCTTACTATCGTTAATCCTTTTATGTGGATGCACCCTCTGATCATGATGATGGCTGTTGTGGTCCTGGGCGGAATGGGCAGTATCAAAGGGAGCTTTGTCGGGGCCTATATCCTGGGATTTGCTGAAGCGTTGGTGGTCTTTTTGATACCCATGGGAGCTTTTCTGAAAGGTTCCGTGGCCCTTTCCATCATGATCGCGGTCCTGCTTATTAGGCCGGAAGGCCTCTTTGGCGTTGCCTTTGAGGAAGAGAGATAAACATGGGGATACTGGGTTTCTACCTGAGAAAGCTTTATACCGTTTTTAAGGGGGAGGTGCTCGTCCTTCCCAGCCGGGTTGTTGTTCTTCTTTTCTTTTTAGTTCTCATCTTCTTGCCCGTGGTTACCCAGGATCCTTACTTACTTCGCATCCTGATATTAAGCAGCATCTTTGCTATCCTGGCAGCCAGTTGGGACCTGCTCTCCGGTTTTACCGGGCAGATGAATTTCGGGCACGCCCTCTTCTTTGGCGTGGGGGCTTACACTGCCGCCCTTTTGAATCTGCACGCTCATATACCTCCCTGGGGGAGTATCCCGCTGGGTGGACTGGCGGCGGTTTTGGCCGGCCTGATTATCGGCATTCCCTGCCTCAGGCTCAAGGGAACTTACCTGGCCCTGACCACGTTGGCCTTCCCCATTATTCTGATGGGCATTGTCTTTGCGATCCCTGATGTCACCGGGGGTGAACTGGGAGTCTCCGGTTTGGCCCGCCTTTCCGGGTCCCGGATCACTGATTACTATATTACTGTGGCGCTCATGCTGGGTCTTTCCACAATCATGTGGAAGATAACCACCTCTCATACCGGCATTATTTTCCACGCCATCAGGGAAGATGAGGTGGCCGTGAGGACAGCGGGCATCAATACGACCCGCTACAAGCTTCTGGCTTTCAGCCTGAGTGGTTTTTTTGCCGGGATAGCCGGGGGGCTCTACGCCCATTTTATGAGAATTGCCGGCCCGGCCAACCTGGAAGTCTCAATGTCCTTCACCGTTGTAATTTGGGCAATATTCGGCGGGGTAGCCACTATATATGGGCCCATCGGAGCCGTCTTTATCCTCTTTCCTTTGCTGGAGTTGTTGCATTTTTGGCCCGAATATCGGATGTTAATGTTTGCGCTTATCATCCTGTTAACCCTTCTCTATATGCCCAATGGCCTTCTCCCCTGGGTACGCAACAAGATCGAAAAAGAGTGCCCAAGGTGCAAGATCAGAAACGTAGCCACCCGCAGCGCCTGTCGCGTCTGTACAGCGGCATTGGATTAAAACGAACTGTGAGGAAAAGATATGGACGCAAAGGCAGTGTATATGGGAAAACCCTGGCTGAAATATTACCCGAAGGGCGTTCCCAGTGAGGTTGTGGTTCCCGAGATATCCGTACCGGAGCTATTTGACCAGAGGGCGGATAAATACGCCAGCAAGACCGCTTTGGTCTTTTACGGAAATAAGATCAGCTACAAGGAACTTAAGGAGTTGACCAACCGGTTCGCCACGGCCCTGGCCGATCTGGGGGTGATCAAAGGCCAAACCGTGGCTTTGTATTTATTGAATTGCCCTCAGTATGTTATCGCCTATTTTGCGGCCCTTAAAATAGGGGCCAAGGTCACTCCCATAAGCCCGGTTTATACCAGCAAGGAAGTAAAACATCAACTTACGGACAGTGAGGCCGAGACGATTATCTGCCAGGATATCCTCTATGATAATGTAGCGAAGACAGGTGTTCCCCTCAAGAATGTGATCCTGACCAATATCGCCGAGTATCTACCTCTGCTCAAAAAGCATCTGGGTAAGAGCGCCCTGGGAAAGATCTATGGGGATATGCACGCGCCAACTCCCAGGTATATGGAAGAGGCCGGCCTTCTTCAGTTTCAGACCCTGATCAAGAAATATCCACCCCGGCCTCCCCAAATCAAGATTCAGCCCAGGGAGGATATTGCCGCCCTGCCCTATACCGGTGGAACCACCGGGCTCCCCAAGGCAGCCATCTTGACTCATCATAATATAGTCTCACTTCAGGCCCAGACCGTTGCCTTCTGGCCTATATTCGAAGAGGGTAAAGAGGTGGGCATAGCCTTCTTGCCCTTCTTTCACATCTATGGGCAGGTTGTAGTGATGCTAAATGGCCTGGTTCAAGGCTCCACCCTTGTTCTTTTCACCACCCCGGATGTCGATGACATCCTCTCGGCCATGGAGCGCTACCAGGCCTCCGGCTTCTATGGTGTTCCTACGCTTTTTGAATACCTCAAGGATCATGAAAAAACAGACCGGGTCAACTGGAAGCGGCTGAAATTGATCGCCTGCGGCGCGGACACCCTTCATGAATCCACCATCAAAGGCTGGGAGAGACGAACCGGCACCAAGATATTGGAAGGGTACGGCATGACCGAGACTACTGCCGTCAGCCACAGCACTCCCTTTGACCGACCCAAGAGCGGCTCCTTTGGAGTGCCCATCCCGGGAGTCACTGCCGCGGTTGTGGATGTCGATAGTACGGAATTCAAAGGGATAGACGAGGTGGGTGAATTGATCCTTAACGGTCCCAACATAATGCAGGGTTATTGGAAAAGACCTGAGGAGACAAAAGAAGCGCTTATAGAGATTGATGGGAAAAAGTGGCTTAGAACCGGGGATCTGGTCAGGATGGATGAGGAAGGATATTTTCACTTTTTTGATCGCAAGCGGGATCTGATTAAGTATAAAGGTTTTTCGGTCTTTGCCCGGCACGTGGAAGAGGTGCTCTATAGACATCCGAAGATCAAGGCCGCCGGAGTGGTTGGCGTGCCTGATCCCAAGGTGGGCCAGTTGATAAAGGCTTATGTGGTGTTGCAGAGTGACGCCAGAGGTAAGATCTCCGAAGAAGAGATTATCGAGTTTTGCCGCGAAAATCTGGCGCACTACAAGATTCCCAAGATCATTGAATTCCGTGGAGAACTTCCCAAGACTGACGTTGGCAAGGTCTCCCGCCGGGAGCTGAGGGAAGAGGTAGAGGAAAGCTGATATGGACCAAGCCTTCTTAGAATTGCGTGGGCTTACTAAGAATTTCGGGGGGCTGCGAGCTGTCAATAACGCCAGTTTTTCCATGAACCGAAACGAAATTGTAGGTTTGATAGGCCCTAATGGCGCCGGCAAGACCACCCTGGTGCGGCTGATAACCAGCATTTTGAAACCTGATTCAGGGAGTATCATTTTTAAGGGCCAGAACATTATCGGGCTCAAGACCTGGGATATCATCAACCTGGGCATAGCCTGCACCTTCCAGAATATGAGACCCTTTCGCCGTCTCCCCATTATTGCCAACGTCATGGTCTCCTGTCTGGGGCCCCGGGCCATGAAGAGGGGTGAATGGGTCAAAAGAATCGAGGCCAAGGCTATGGATGCCCTGGAATTTGCCGGCATCTCCGATATGGCCCTGGAAAAAGCCTCCACCCTTTCCCAGGGCGATCTCAAGCGTCTGGAGGTGGCCAGGGCCGTGGCCACAGATCCGGAATTGCTTCTTCTGGACGAGCCCTTCGGGGGGCTGAGTCCTGCTGAAACGGATCTTATGGCTAAATCCATTAAAAGGCTCCACAAAGGAGGCCGTTTCGGGCGATTGCACAGCGAAGGACCGGCCATGATCATCATCGAGCATAAGTTGCAGCAGTTGATGAAGATTGTAGATCGAATTATAGTGCTCAATTATGGAGAAATTATCGCTGACGGCCCGCCGGAAGAGGTGGTGAACAACAAAGAGGTTGTCGATTCTTACCTGGGCAAAGGAGGAATCTAACGTTGCTCCTGGAAGTAACCCATTTGACGGTCTGCTATGACAAGGCCATGATCATCAACGACCTGAGCATGGGCGTTGACCGGGAAGAGTTGGTGAGCCTGGTTGGGCCCAACGGGGCCGGCAAATCCACGTTGCTCAGAGCCATTACCGGCCTGGTTGCCTGGGAAAGGGAGATCACCCGCCGCTCAACCCATGGCGACGTAATCTTCGAGGGTGAGGTAAGCTTTGGCGGGGAGAGAATCGATCAGATACCCGCCCATGCGATTGTTGAAAGAGGCTTGATTCATTGCCCCGAAAGAAGAAGGCCGTTTCGGGAAATGACGGTCATCGACAATTTGTATGCGGGCGCTTACCTGCTTAAGGAGAAGAAAGAAGCGCATGATAACCTTGAGAAAGTCTATCAATTATTTCCTGTGCTAAAAGAGCGAGCCAAGCAGATCTCCGGAACCCTATCCGGCGGAGAGCAGCAGATGCTGGCCCTCGGCCGGGCCTTGATGTCCCGGCCCAAAATGATGTGCATTGATGAGCCTTCCACTGGCCTGGCCCCCATTTTCCGAAGACATGTGTTTGAAAAAATTGGCGAGATCCGGAATCTTGGAATCACCGTGCTCCTTGTTGAGCAGGAAGTCAGCACGGTCTTCAAAATGGCCTCCCGTAATTACGTCCTTTCCTCAGGTAAAATCATCGCCGAAGGCACAGGCGAACAACTGCTGCAAGACGAGGTCCTCCGTAAAACCTACCTGGGACTCTAACGGATCTGCCTCTGGCAGAGCTATTGGGGCCCCCGCATATCTTCCGATGACTTCTCCTTGACACATAATCGTTTCTGAAAACCGAAAACTAAAAACCGGGACGTAGGTTCTAAGCTTTTTCAGCGCGCAGTCGCTGAGAAAGCTTAGAACCTTATCATCTGCTTAGCATCGTGGAGGTTTTCCCCGGGCATGATCGGGCAAACCGCTTGGATTCTGTCGGTCAATAAAGGTGGATCGGAAAGATGAGCCGGCGAATCGAAAACGATTCATCCCAACTCCGGATTCTTGACTGCTCAGCCCAAAACTTCCTTCAAAGTCGCCGAGAGAATCCGGATCATTTCCTCCACGTGCCCCCGTTCAACGATCATGGGAGGCATGAGGCGAATGGTCGCCGGTTGCGGCGAATTCAGAAGGAGCCCCTTCGGGAGCACCTTGCTCACGATTTCCTTTCCCGCATCTTTGGGCAGGTCAAACGCGAGGAGGAGTCCTTTGCCCCTGATGCGGGTAAGGCCGAATTTGGTAGCCTCTGCGTTCAACTTGTCCATGATATAATCGCCCATCTTGGCGGCATAGGAACTGAGGTCGCGATTGATGATCTCTTCGACAACCGCGATGCCGACTGCCATCCCCAGCGAATTCCCTCCATACGTTCCGCCATGGTCCCCTGCGGCAAAGCAACAGAATTTATTTTTGGCGAGGACCGCGGCCAGAGGATAGCCGGATCCGATCCCTTTGGCGAGGGTCATGATATCTGGATCAATCCCGTACTGCTGATAAGCAAATAACGTTCCGCAGCGCCCCAAACCGGTTTGCACCTCATCGACGATCATGACGATTTCCTGCTCATCGCACAGCTTCCGGATTCGCTTCATATATTCAGCGTCTCCGATGTTTACTCCTCCTTCTCCCTGGATCGGCTCGAGCATGATGGCGATGGTCTTATCGCTGACCGCCTTCTGGATGGCGTTTAAATCATTGAAGGGAACGTGGACAAACCCCACCGCCTTTGGTTCGAAGAGGGAAGCCCACGCCGGCTTGTCCGTGGCGGACATCATGGCCAATGTCCGCCCGTGGAAACTTTGCTCCGTTGTAATGATCTCATAAGCCCCCTTTTTGTGCAGGGCGCCGAATTTCCTCGCCAGCTTGATTGCTGCCTCGTTGACCTCGGCGCCGCTGTTGCCGAACCACGCTTGATCGAAGCAGGAGTGACGGACCAGAAGGTCGGCGAAGGCGATCATTTTGTCATTGAAAAAGGCCGGGCTGCAGTTCACCAGAACATCGGCCTGCTCTTTCAGGGCTTTCACCAAAACCGGCGGGCAGTGCCCAAGGGCGGTCACGGCCCACCCGCCGACAAAATCGAGATAGCGATTTCCTTCTGTGTCGAAGAGGTACATTCCCTCTCCACGCTCCATCACAATCGGGGGCCGGTCCGCAACATAGATCAAACAGCGTTGCGCCATCTCGAGTAACTCAGAAGTTTTTCCCTTCATCATCTTGCACTCCCCGGGCCGAATGTCCCCATGGCAAAACGACATCCGCCCCTCTTGGAAAATAAGCGATCCCGAAGGCAAGGCTTGGAATTCCCCACAACCAGGGATCTGCCGTCAATCCTTCGCTCCAGGCTGGAGATTAAAACAAACCTTGAACCCTGTCAATTTTAAAAAATCAAAAATCCCGATAGTTGCAAAAAACCGTAAGCGCACTTGATTCGTAATGAGTCCCTCAGCGTTCGGAAAATGGTTTGCAGGATAGAACCCAGAAAGCACTCGCGGTGGATTTTGCCGGTCGTTCGAAATTTTTTCTTTCTCCTCTACCCTGGATTCGGGGAGAGGGCGGCGTGGGGGGGATTTTACAGGGATTTATTAATGCAACATTGGCACTAACAGGATGCGGAAAAACTCCGATTAACCGTCACTCCCGCGAAAGCGGGAGTCCAGACGCCGTCCCCCGTATCAAGTACGGGGCAGGCCCTGCTTCCGCAGAAATGACGACCTAAGGCCCCACCGCCCTTTTTCATCAATCGGCTAAAAAAAGGGGGTCAGATCTTTACGGGCTGTTGTCCAAATAATGCTTGCTGATTTAATTGTATAGGAATTTTTTTTAGCATCGGGGTGCCCGAAGGGCAACCTGATGCTAAAAAATATCTGTTTTTGGTTGTTAGGTCAAGGGGTTATAATGCATTCTCAAGATGGGGTCATTTTGTCAGTGGTTTAACCGAGAAAAACTCAAAGAGATTTTTCGGAATCACTGGGAGTCTTTCAAGGAGAGTTTTTCTCGTTATCGGGAAGACCGTTATGATGAAGTGGTTCAGAAGATGCTGGGTTGCGGGGATGCGAGAAACGGTTATGCGACCTATGTGTATGGGGAGTGTGGGGGTGAGTGGAGGGAGGCGCCTTTTTCTTGTAAGAGCTGTTTTTGTTTATCCTTGGTGCAACACATTCTGCCCAAAGGGATGCAGCGGGTTCGCTATTATGGTCTTCACGCGGCAGCCGTATATCGGAAGATTTACAAGAAGTTAAGGTTCATTTTGCCTGCAGATGCGGCACAGTGTCGAGAGACCTTTACGCTTAGCCGCAAGGGTTATCGGCAAAGGGTGATGGAGACGACGGCCAGGGATCCGTTTATTTGTTCGCGCTGGGGTGGGGAGTTGATTCTCTGGAGGATTTGGCATTCTTCCTACGGGGTGATTTATGACGAAGAAGAAAGGCTTAAAAGTGGGCAGTATGAGCGAACTCAGCTAGGAAGAGATCCGGATGTCGGGGATATACGATACTCACCATTACAATTATCGTTGCCGGGATTGCGGGTATGAGGCCAAAGTAGAGGACATTGTGGTAAATTCTTTTCCGCCTTCCCGCCGGTCCAGGCAGCGCATGCCTGAGTTGCAATGTTTTTGTGGTGGTGACCTGTGCTATGTCAAAGATCTTTAAAGCCCGCACCGAAGGTGCGATATATTCTTAATTAATTAAACATGGTGGAGGCGGCGGGAGTCGAACCCGCGTCCGGAAACCTTCGGCAAGGAGCATCTACGTGCATAGCCGTTGTATTAAATCTCGCCCCCCTGGACTCCCAGCGGCAGGATTCCAAGAAGAGCCAGCTTATTATGTTTCGCCTTCCGCTTATAAGCTTCAGCGGTAAGCTATCCTGCTGAGTCGACGCCCCTTCCCGGCCTTACAGGAGAAAGCCGGAGGAGCGGCCACTGTCAATTAAGCAGTGGCGTAAGCGTAGTTGTAGTTTCCGCTTATCTTAAGCCCGACTTTTTTAACGAGCCCAGTCGGAACCTCGGCACGCAGCCCTTACCTCAATGATCCCCGTCGAGACCGTGACGCCCCCTAAATACTTTTTGGACACAGATTCACCCTGTTAGATGTTTACTATATAGTGTCCATCATAGTGTCCACCCCGAAATTCAACTTTCCCCCTCCCCCTTCGAAGGGGGAGGGGATGGCGGGGGTGATAAGGGGTTAAAATTTCTATGACTTCCATTTTAATCCCCCCTCACCCCAGCCCTCTCCCGCAAGGGGAGAGGGGGATTCCGGATGAGAACTATCGAAGAGGGTAAACACAGATTGTCAGGATTTGAAAATTCGTAAAGCGCAAGAGCGCAAGGCGCAAGTGGCAAATGCATTTACGCCTTGGGCCTTGCGGTCATTACATTTTTTCGGCGCTTATCCGCGAAAATCTGCGTCCAAAAAAATTAAACCGCGGCTCAGGTAAAGGTTCTAATTGCTGATATGTCAAAGAACAAGGGGAAATTACCACCCCGGCCTTATCTTTTTCATCGCCTATCTTTAAGGGCTTTTTCCATTTCTCTATCAGCCGAACGTTTTTTTAAGTCTTCTCTCTTGTCGTAAAGGGTTTTCCCTTTAGCCAATCCAATCTCTAATTTTATTTTACCACTCTTCAGGTAAATTTTCAAAGGAATTAAGGTGTATCCCCGCTCATTAGTTTTTCCCGAGAGGCGGCGGATTTCCTGTTTATGCATAAGCAGTTTGCGCACCCGTTCCGGCTCATGGTTGAATTGATGGCCGTAGGGATAAGGGCTGATATGGGTATTATGCAGGAAAGCCTCTTCATCTTCGATCCGAACGAAGCTGTCCTTAAGATTCCCCTTACCTATGCGCAGGGATTTGACTTCCGTTCCCAGAAGCGCAATCCCCGTTTCATAGGTTTCTTCGATAAAATATTCATGGCGCGCTTTTTTGTTCAGGCAAAGAATCTTCTCACTCATAATATTTTATAGCATATTATGACGAATTCGGCAACGGGCAGGGAAAATCAAAAGGAAAATGGGGAAACGAAAAAAGGGAAAAGTCTTGACAAGGGGAATTCGAAAAAGTAAACTTACATTAAGTTGAATATTTGGGTTTCAAGGGTTTAGCAAAAGAACGGGGACAATCCCGTTCACATATTTTAATCCCGGCAGAACCGTGATAACCAGAACCTACATGATTAAAAATAGATTCGGCCTTCACGCCCGCCCCTCGGCCTCTTTTGTGCAAACTGCCAGCCGTTACCGCTCGGAAATAAAAGTGGAAAAAGATGGACAGGTAGCCGACGGCAAAAGCATAATGGATTTAATGATGCTGGCGGCAGCCCAGGGAACCTGCATCACCATAAAAGCCCAGGGAGAAGATGCGCTGGAGGTTCTGGAAACCCTGGGGATGTTGATTGAAGGGGGATTCGGAGAAGAGTAACTTGAAACGCGAAATAAAAAAAACCCAATTTATCAAAGGAATCGGGGTAACCCCGGCAATCATCATAGGAAAAGCCTACCTATTGGACCGGGGAAAGATAGAAGCCCCGGCCAGGGTTATTCCGGAACCCCAGATTCTTCAAGAAGTGGCCCGTTTTCGGGAAGCGGTCGAAGAGTCGAAGAAGCAACTGCGCCTGGCCAAGGAAAAACTTCTTCACGAAGACGTTGCCGGCCCTACCTATATTCTCGATGTCCACCTTCTTCTCTTAGAAGATAAAAATCTGATAGAGAACACCGAGAAGACCATTAAACAAAGCTGGATCAATGCCGAATGGGCGCTAAAGATCAACCTGGAGCGAGTGCGCAAGGTTTTTAACAACATCGATGACGAATACTTAAAGAGCCGGAAGACAGACATAGACTACATCGGGGAGCGGATTCTCCGCAACCTGATGGGCAAAGATAAGGAGACGATATCCCAGATCAAGGAAGAAGTGATCATTGTCGCCCACGATCTCTCTCCGGCAGATACGGCCCAGATGGCCAAGGACAAAGTCACAGCCTTTGTTACAGATATGGGCGGGAAGACCTCTCACACGGCGATCATGGCCCGCTCCCTGGAAATCCCCGCAGTCGTTGGTTCGGAAACGGCCACCCACCACATAAACACGGGAGATACATTGATCGTGGACGGTCTCACCGGGGTGGTGGTGGTGAACCCCAGCCCGGAGATCATCCAGGAGTATAAGGAGCGACAGCGAGCTCGTCAGAAGATGGAGCGGGAGCTCTTCCAGTACCGCGACCTGCCGGCAGAAACCCTCGATGGATATCGGGTAAAGGTTCTGGCGAACATAGAGCTCGTGGAGGAGATTCCTTCGGTATTGCAGCATGGGGCGGAGGGAATCGGCCTGTACCGCACGGAATATTTGTACTTGAACCGCAAAGATTTGCCCTCGGAGGAAGATCACTTCCAGGCCTACAAAAAAGTAGTTGAAGCAACTCATCCTCATTCGGCGGTAATCCGGACCCTGGACATCGGGGGGGACAAGTTCATGTCCCACATGGATCTGGCCGAAGAGATGAACCCAGCCATGGGCCTGCGGGCGGTTCGTTTCAGCCTGAAGGAAGTGGACATCTTCAAAGTTCAGCTCCGGGCCATTCTGCGATCCAGCGCCTACGGGAAGGTGAAATTAATGGTTCCCATGATCTCGGGCGCCACCGAGATCCGGGAGGTGAAAAAAATCCTCACTGAAGTCCGTTTGAGCTTAACGGCTGAAGGTATTCCTTTTGATCCCCAGATGGAAATCGGGATTATGATCGAGGTTCCTTCAGCGGTGACCATCGCTGATATATTGGCAAAAGAAGTAGATTTTTTCAGTGTAGGGACCAATGACCTGATCCAGTATTCTTTGGCCATCGACCGGGTAAACGAGTCGGTCACCCACCTCTACGAACCCCTGCACCCGGCCATTCTGCGTTTGGTGAAAGAGGTGGTGAAAGCCGCACACGGGGCCGGAATCAAGGTGGCCATGTGTGGAGAAATGGCCGGAGAACCGCTCTATGTGCCCATTCTTTTAGGGCTGGAGCTGGATGAACTATCCATGAATGTTCTCTCTATCTTCCGGGTGAAAAAGATTCTTCGGGCCTACACCTTGCGGGAATGTAAGAGCTTGGTCAACGCTTCTCTTAACCTTTCCACTCCGGAAGAAATCGAAGAATTGGTATATGCCAGCTTGAGAATAAAATTTCCTGAAGAGTTCAGGGAAAAATATAATTCCAGGGTTGCCGTTCAATGAATTATAAGGAGGGAGAGTAAAGAACTATGGGGATGACAGATTTCCTGTTCACATCCGAGTCGGTCACTGAAGGCCACCCGGATAAAGTAGCGGATCAGATCTCGGACGCCATTTTAGACGCTATTATCAAGGAAGATCCGAAAGCGAGAGTGGCTTGCGAAACGTTGGTGACCACAGGGCTGGCCATGATCGCCGGGGAGATCACCACTTCCTGCTACGTGCACATGCCTGACATTGTCCGGGAGACCATCAAAGGAATCGGATACAACGACTCATCCATGGGTTTTGACTGGGAGACGTGCGCCGTGCTTACCAGCATCGACCGCCAGTCGGCGGACATTGCCCTGGGAGTGGATGAGCGGCCGGATCACGAACAGGGGGCCGGAGATCAAGGCCTGATGTTTGGATATGCCTGCAACGAGACCCCGGAGATGATGCCCATGCCTATCCTCTTTGCCCACAGGCTGTGCGCCCGGATGGCCGAGGCGCGCAAAAAAAATATCCTGAAATTTCTCCGGCCCGACGGAAAATCCCAGGTAACCATTCAGTACGTCAACGGGAAAACTATTCGGGTGGATGCGGTGGTTCTGGCCGCTCAGCACACGCCGGAAGTGCAATACTTTGCCCTGCGGGAAGGATTAATCGAAGAGGTTATCAAAAAAGTCATCCCCGCTGAATACCTGGATAAAAATACAAAATATTTAATCAATACCACCGGGCGATTCGTAACCGGCGGGCCGAAATGTGATTGCGGAATGACCGGCCGGAAAATCATCGTGGATACGTATGGCGGAATAGGAAGTCATGGCGGAGGGGCTTTTTCCGGCAAAGACCCTTCCAAGGTGGACCGCAGCGGCTCCTACATGGCCCGGTACGTGGCCAAAAACATTATTGCCGCAGGACTGGCCGAAAAAGTGGAAGTGCAGATCGCTTACGCCATCGGCGTGGCCGAACCAGTTTCGGTAATGATCGACACCGGCGGGACCTGGAAGATTCCGCCGGATGATATTGCCAAGCTCGTCCGGAAACATTTTGATCTCAGACCGGCCCCGATCATTCGTTATTTAAACCTGCTCCGGCCAATTTACAAGAAGACAGCGTGCTGCGGCCATTTCGGGCGAAACGACCCCGACTTCACCTGGGAGCGGACGGACATGGCCGAAACGCTGCGCCAGGCCGCTAAACTTTAAAAAAATATTTGGACGCAGATAAACGCAGATTATCAGGATAAAAAAACGTAGCGCATGAGAGCGCGAGGCGCAAGCGGGTAAATTATAGTGAACGGTCCTGAAAAGTAGTCATTGCGAGGAGTGAAACGACGTGGCAATCCCTTGAGATTGCTTCACTTCGTTCGCAATGACACAGGGTAATGTCAACTTATTTATGTCGTTCACTATAGTTTAGACCTTACGGTTTTTATTTTTTTATCTGCGTTGATCTGTGAAAATCTGCGTCCTATAAATGAGAGGAAATTGTGGACTACGACATCAAAGACCCAAATTTGGCAGAAAAAGGCAGGCTGCGGGTGGAGTGGGCGGTAAAGTCCATGCCTGTCCTGCAGCTCATCCAGAAACAGTTCGCCAGAGAAAAACCTCTGAAAGGGATCAGTCTGGCTGCTTGTTTGCATGTGACCACTGAAACTGCGGCCTTAATGCAGACTTTAAAAGCCGGGGGAGCTGAAGTGAGCCTGTGCGCTTCCAACCCGCTCAGCACCCAGGATGATGTGGCCGCCTTTCTGGCCAGGATCCTGAAGATCTCAGTCTTTGCCATAAAAGGAGAAGACAACCAGACCTATTATAAGCATATTCATTCGGTCTTGGATTTTAAGCCAACGGTGACCATGGATGACGGCGCCGACCTGGTATCCATCCTGCACACCGAACGTCAGGAACTTCTCCCGGGCATGATAGGGGGAACTGAGGAGACCACCACCGGCGTAATCCGTCTTAGGTCCATGGCCGAAAAAGGAATATTGCAATACCCGATCATCGCCGTAAATGACGCCAACACCAAACATTTCTTCGACAATCGATATGGCACCGGACAATCCACGATTGACGGGATCATCCGGGCCACAAACCGGTTGCTGGCCGGGAGTGTCTTCGTGGTCTGCGGCTATGGATGGTGCGGTCGGGGAGTGGCCATGCGCGCTCAGGGCATGGGAGCGAACGTGATTATTACCGAAGTGGACCCGCTGAAAGCCTTAGAGGCTGTGATGGATGGATTTCGGGTGATGCCCATGTCCGAAGCAGCCCCCCTGGGGGATTTTTTCTGTACCCTAACCGGCAACATTCAGGTCATCCGCGATGAACATTTCCTTGTGATGAAAGATGGAGCCATTGTTGCTAATTCCGGACACTTCAACGTGGAAATTGACCTGGAGGCTTTGGCCCGGCTTTCCCGGGAGAAGCGGCCCATAAGGGATTTTGTGGAGGAATTCAGCCTGGAAAACGGCAGAAGAATTTATCTCTTAGGGGAGGGGAGGCTGATCAACCTGGCCGCGGCCGAAGGGCATCCTGCCAGTGTGATGGATATGAGTTTTGCCAACCAGGCTCTATCCGCTGAATTTCTGGTGATGACCAAAGAAACGCTGGCCAAGAAAGTGTATGGCGTTCCCCCGGCAATTGACCAGGAGATCGCCCGGTTGAAATTGAATTCCATGGGCATCAAGATCGATATTCTCACGGATGCGCAGAAAAAATACCTCAGCTCCTGGGAGATGGGAACATAAAAAAGAAGAAGTAAGGCGTGAGGCGCAAGGCGTAAGAGCTATATGCTTTTCCCAATACGCAACACCCTACCCCCTGTAACCAGTACTTAACACTGAACACGAATCACACCTCAGTGGCGGACGGAAAGGAAAAGGTAAACTCCCACCAGGGCAAAGATAAAATTGCCCAGCCAGGCGGAAAGGAAAGGCGGAATAGTCCCGGCCTTACCGAGCTCCAGACTGAAGGAAAAGGCTACCAGATAAGCAAAACTGATCAGGATGCTCAAGCCTACGCCCACAGCAATCCCCGCCCCCCGTTCCTTCCTTAAGGCGATGGGAATTCCCAAAAACGCCATGATTACTCCGATGAAGGGAAAGGAAAAGATGGCGTGCATGGCACAGCGATATTTCGCGGCGTTGTATCCGTCCCGCTCGATCTTGCGCACATAATCCCTCAGATCCCGGTAATTCATCTCGTCGGGGTTCTTCTCGGCAATGCGGAAGTCGTCAGGAGTTTCCGGCAGGGCCATGATGATTTCCAAATATTTTTTACGCACAGGGAAACCTGAGGAAGCAAAAGATGTTACCGAAGCGTCAGAGAATATCCAACGGCCATCCTGCCAGCGGGCGCTGCGGGCATCCACCCTCTCCATGACCTGGAAGTTCTGATCAAAACGGTATAGGGTAATCCCTTCCAAAAAATCACGCTCCGGGTGATAAAGCTGGATATTAAAGATGGCCTGATGGGTATGAATCCAGAGCTGGTTTTGCTTAAAAGTAGCCACGGGCTTTTTTTTGTGAATTATCCAATCAAAGATGTTGCGGACATTTTGGTTGGCTGCCGGGACGATAAACTCGCTCATACCCAGGAGGACGCAATAGAGGATCACGACTATACCCAGGATGGGCAAGGTAATACGCCGCAGGCTGATACCCCCGGATTTCATGGCCATAATTTCGTTATGCCTGGACATGAGACCCAGGGTAACGATGGAAGAAAGCAAAATGGAGGGCGGAGCCACCTGGAAGACGATGGAAGGGATTTTGTTCAAAAAATACGCCCCCATCATTTTTAGAGTGGCCTGGTTGTGCAGGAAGGCGTTAATTCGTTCAAAAAATTCCACAATCAAATAGATGACGGTGAAAGCCGCCAGCCCCAAGAAAAAATTTTGCAAAAATTCCCTGGCCAAATAGCGAGTAAATATTTTCATTCGGCGGGTCTCCGTTCCTGGGGTTCCGGGGAGTCGCTCCAGCTCTTGCGGAGTCGATCGATCCCTTTGTTGAGCCAGACCATCAGAAGGACCGGAGATTCATTGGCGGCCTTGATTAAAAGGTAAAGACCGCAGCAAAGGAAAATGGCGTTGGGAAACCACATGCCGGCTTCCAGAAGAATGACTCCCCGCTCTGCCAGGGATATGCCCCCATTGGTCATAAGATAGTAAATCAGGAGGACACCGATGGACCAGGCGAAACCAATGGATTTACCAGACCGCCTGCCATGGGATTGGATTCCCAGGGGAATACCGATGACCCCAAAGACCAGGCAGGCAAATGGAATGGAAAATTTTTCATGGATCTTGATCCACTGGAACTTAGAATCGGCTTTTTTAGAGCGGAGGGCTTGAATAGCCTCGCTCAACTCCCTCAAGGACATGTCGGCCGGGTGTTTTTCGTTGTTTTGTTTCTCCTTTAACCCGGTCTTCAAATTCAGGCGGAGATTGTAGGTGTTGAAATCGACCTTCTGGTACACCTCCGGTTGTTTCCCTAGTTTATGAATAGCTCCGCTCTTGAGCTGCAAAGTTACCGTAAGCTCTTGCGGATCGGAACGGATCATTCCTTCGCGGGCAATGATGGTATGGACCTCTAAGGCATTCCGGGAGTCGGAAATAAAGACATTTTCCCATTGAAAGGTTTTGGGGATAACCCGTTCGACATAGAGGACCAGTCCCTCAAAATCATCATTGAATACCCGTTCCCGGACACCGGCATGGGCCTTGGTGCTGGCCAGCTCGAAAAGGAGTGAACGGGAAGCATGGTTAGCCTTGGGAAGGGCGTAGAGGGAAAGGGCGGTCGTGGCCATAAAAGTCAGTAAGGACAAAACCAGGACAGGAGGGGTCAATTGGTACAAGCTCACGCCAGAAGCTTTTATGGCGGTGATTTCATTGTCCCCGGAGAGGCGGTTGAAAGTCAACAGAACCGATAACAACGTGGCCATGGGAATGGTCAGGACGAGAAAAGAGGGCAGGAGGTAGTAAAGAAGGCTTAAGATGCAAACCAGAGAAATCCCCTTGTTGACGAACAGCTCGGTAAGCTGTAAAATCCTTCCGGTGAGCAAGATGAAGGTAAATCCCGCCAGGCCGAGGAGAAGAGAAGTTAGGAGTTCTTTCATAAGGTAACGGTATAGGGTAATTTTCATACGGAGATATTAACTTAATCCATAAGGTTTTGCAAATGGCAACCTTATCTCCCTTGAGGACACATGATGATCCGGAAGATGCTTGAAGATCGGGAAAGAAACTTTTTATCCCCTTTTGCTAAGCTCAGCTCCCAGAGCCGGGGGAGGATGGTTGCGGAAGAAGAGTGCAGCATTCGCCCTGCCTTTCAGCACGACCGCGACCGAATCATCCACTCTAAAGCCTTCCGCCGGCTAAAACACAAGACCCAGGTTTTGTTGAGCCCGATTGGCGACCATTATCGCACACGCCTCACCCATACGCTGGAAGTCTCCCAGATTGCCCGGACCCTGGCCAAAGCTCTGGGCCTGAATGAAGACCTGACTGAAGCCATCGCTCTGGGTCACGACCTGGGACACACCCCGTTTGGCCATGCCGGCGAGGAAATCCTTAAGGAGATCTGCCCGGAAAAATTTCATCATGCCGAGCAAAGCCTTAGGGTGGTGGACTTTCTGGAAAAAGAGGGGAAGGGCCTCAATCTTACTTTTGAGGTGCGGGATGGAATTCTCAAACATTCCAAAGGAAAAGGAGATGTAATTCCGGAAGACCCCGGGGATATGCCCTCTACCTACGAAGGGAAACTCGTGCGCATCGCCGACATCATTGCCTACATCAATCATGATATTGACGATGCCATGCGCGCCGGCCTGATTCTCCCCCGGGATATTCCCCGGGGGTGTGCGGCGCGCCTGGGAGAGTCGCATGGCCAGCGGATCGATTCCATGGTGCGGGACATCCTGGAGCAAGCCCAGGGATCCGATCCTTTGAATATTGGCTTGAGCGAAGAGGTCATGGAGGCAACGTTAAAACTTCGGGATTTCCTGTATGAACGAGTCTATGACCTGCCCGAGGTTCATGGGGATTTCATCAAGTCAGCAAAGATCATCCGGGAACTCTACGCCTATTTTTTGGAGAAGAAAGATGAATTCCGGAAGGAAGCTAGCGAAGTCTTTTCCCATGAGCCGGTGGAACGGGCCATTGTGGACTTTATCGCCGGCATGACTGACCGTTATGCCTTCAAACTTTATGAAAAAATCTTCCTCCCTCAGCCCTGGCTGATAATTTGAAAAATTATTTTTTACAGCTTTTTTGGCCGTTTCCTATAATTTCTCCGCGTTCTCCGCGAACTCTGCGGTGAACATTTTATCTACTAGCTTACTTGATGATCTCGTAATAAGTCGCGAAATGGTCATTGCGAGCGAAAGCGAAGCAATCTCGTTTTTATAAGTGCCCGAAAAGACAAGATTGCTTCGTCGTCCCGCCAATGCGGCACTCCTCGCAATGACAAGAACAGGACTTTTTACGAAACCATCTTGCTTGACTGTTAGGATATTTTGTGGTAATTGCAGGAAAATTTCAGGGGAGGGTTTATGAGTAATGGCGAAAAAGAAGAGATCATCGAATTGACCGAAGTTGTGGATGAATCCCCCAGGCCTGAAGAAAAAAAGGGAGAGGAGGCGTCTTTCGGGCCGGCCGATGAAGCGGGAGAAAGGCAAGGCCTTCAGCGAGAGGCTATGCAAAGCCCGCCAGAAAGCATTTCACCCCTAATGGCCACCCCAGATTGGGAAAAGAGCCCTGCCCCTGTAATTGAACAGAGCGTAGCAAAGGATGAACCCCGGGAAGTTGAACAGGCTAAGCCTTCATTCTATGATTACGAATCAGAAATCCGGGCTCTTCGGGAAGCGCTTAACGCCAGAGCTGAACGGTGGCTGGCCACAGAAGGAATCCAGGCTTTAAACCAGGTCAGCCGGGAGATGATACCCCGGATTGCCCAAGAATTATTCGGGAGGGAGATCGAAAAGCTCAAAGGAGAGGTGGAAAAAGTCCGGGCCGAAAAAGAAGCGTTGAGCGCCGGCGCCCAGCAATGGCTTGATTCTGAAGGGCTGCAAGTTTTAAACCAAGGGGTTAGGGAGGTCATTCCCCGGATTGCCAGAGAAGTGTTGGATAAGGAAACCGAGAAGGTTCAGGGAGTGGTTGAAGAGGTCCGTTCGCTAAAAGAAACTCTGAAGGT
This sequence comes from Deltaproteobacteria bacterium, assembly GCA_016875165.1. Classification (GTDB taxonomy): domain Bacteria; phylum Desulfobacterota; class SM23-61; order SM23-61; family SM23-61; genus JAHJQK01. The sequence goes on along the minus strand of VGSF01000006.1, from coordinate 15,800 downwards.
GAAAGCGGAACAGTGGCTCGGCTCAGAAGGGGCGGAGGTTTTGAATCAAGAAGCAAGGGAGGTTCTTCCCGGGATTGCCGAAAAAATATTGCAGGACGAGATTGAAAAGCTTCAGGCCCAGGTGGAAAAGGTCGGGGTGCTGATCGAAGAGTTGAACGTGAAAGCCAAAGGGTGGTTTGCCTCAGAAGGGGCCCGTATTCTGGAGCGGGCGGCCGGGGAGATGTTCCCCAGGATTGCCGAAGATATATTGCGGCAGGAGATCGAGAAGCTTAAAACAGAGGCCGAGGAGAAGGCGTGAAAAAAGAGAAAGAAATAAGAGACCGGGACAAAGTTTATAACCCGCAACAAGCGGAAAAGAAGTGGTATCAGTTCTGGGAAGATAAAAATTATTTTCGGGCGGATGAATTTTCCAATCGTCCGCCTTTTTCCATTGTCATCCCCCCTCCCAATGTAACCGGCTCCTTGCATATGGGCCATGCTTTGAACAATACCCTGCAGGATGTTCTGACTCGATACAAGCGCATGGATGGGTTCAACGCCCTCTGGCTGCCGGGAACGGACCACGCCGGGATCGCCACCCAGAACGTGGTGGAAAAACAGTTGGCCGAAGAAGGAACCAACCGTCATAAATTGGGCCGGGAAGCCTTCATCGAACGGGTGTGGAAGTGGAAACAGGAATTCGGCGGCCAGATTATCAGACAGTTGAAGAAAATGGGAAGCTCTTGCGACTGGAGCCGCGAGAGATTCACCATGGACGAGGGGCTTTCCCAGGCGGTGAAAGAAGTTTTTGTTCGTCTTTTCCGGGATGGCCTGATTTACCGGGGCGACTACATCATCAATTGGTGCCCCCGCTGCCAGACCGCGCTGTCGGACCTGGAAGTGGAACACGAACAGGAGCAAGGGCACCTTTATTACATCAAATATCCTCTGGAAGAGTCTAAAGAGTACCTGGTTGTGGCCACCACCCGTCCGGAAACGATGCTCGGCGATACCGCGGTTGCTGTACATCCCGAAGACAAACGCTACATGAAATTTATCGGGCAAAAAGTCATTCTGCCTCTGATGAACCGGAAGATCCCGGTAATTGCCGACGGATATGTTGCCCAGGATTTCGGCACCGGCGCTCTGAAGGTAACTCCGGCCCATGACCAAAATGACTTCGAGATCGGGCGGAGGCACGGGCTGGATGTGCTGCGGGTGATCGATGACGCCGGGAAGATGAATGCCCAGGCCGGGAAATTTTCAGGTCAACAACGCTTTCAATGCCGCAAGGAAGTGGTCAAAGACCTGAAAGATTTAAACCTTTTGAAGAAAGTAGAGCCGTTTTCCCACAACGTGGGCCACTGTTATCGTTGCAAAACGGTTATCGAGCCGGCGGTATCCAAGCAGTGGTTCGTGCGCGCTGAACCCCTGGCCCGCCCGGCCATCGAGGCCGTAAAGACAGGCAAAACCCGGATCATCCCGGCGGTCTGGGAAACCACTTATTTTGAATGGATGAATAATATCCGCGACTGGTGCATCTCCCGGCAGATCTGGTGGGGCCACAGGATTCCGGCCTGGTATTGCAGCGATTGCCGGGAGGTGACGGTTTCGGCTCAATCGGTCTCGCAGTGCGCATCCTGCGCCAGCTCCCGGGTGGAGCAAGATCAGGACGTTCTGGATACCTGGTTCAGCTCGGCTCTCTGGCCTTTTTCTACATTAGGATGGCCGGAGAAGACTAAAGACCTACAAGTATTTTATCCGACCTCTGTCCTGGTTACGGGTTTTGACATTCTTTTTTTCTGGGTGGCCCGGATGATGATGATGGGGATTAAGTTCATGGGAGATGTTCCTTTCAGGGAGGTTTATATTCATGCCCTGGTCCGGGACGCCGAGGGACAGAAGATGAGCAAGTCCAGGGGCAACGTAGTTGACCCGCTGGTGGTTATTGAGAAGTATGGCACGGATGCTTTCCGTTTTACCCTATCTGCTTTTGCCGCTCAGGGGCGGGACGTGCGGCTGTCCGAAGAGCGCCTGGCCGGGTACAGGAATTTTGCCAACAAAATCTGGAATGCTTCCCGCTTCACCTTGAGTAATTTAGAAGGATACGACCCTGAGCGGGAGATTGGCCAGGTAGAATTAACTCTGGCCGACCGCTGGGTATTAAGCCGGGTGAATCGCGCCATCGGCGAAGTCCGCCAGGGCCTGGACAATTATAAGTTCAATGAAGCGGCCTCGGCCATCTACCAGTTCCTCTGGCATGAATTTTGTGACTGGTACATCGAGCTGATCAAGCCGGTGCTTTATCAAGAGACAAATCCTTATCAAAAATGGGCGGCTCAGAATATTCTGGCGCGGGTGTTAGACATCTCCCTCCGGCTCCTCCATCCCTTCATGCCCTTCATCACCGAAGAAATCTGGCAGAATCTTCCGGGCAATGCCGGGTCGATCATGGCGGCGGAATTCCCCAAAATTCAGGAAGGAGCAATACAGCCGGATACGGAGGCGGAGATGGATTTAGTCATGGGTGTAATTGGAGCCATCCGCAATCTGCGCAGCGAGTTGAACGTTCCGCCGGGTAAGTTGGTGGAAGTGGTCATGCAATGCCAGATAAGGGCAACTCTTAGCGCTCTTTCGATGAATGAGATTTACATAGCAAGCCTTGCCCGCACCGGGAAAATTTCCTGGCAGTCTGAAGGCGAGAAGCCCAAAGCTTCAGCGACGGCTATCTCCGGGGATATAGAAATATTTTTACCCCTGAAGGGGTTAATCAATCTTGATGATGAAGAGAAGCGAATTCAAAAAGAAATATCCAAAATAGAAGAAGAAATTAGCCGGACGAGTCTGAAACTGCACAACGAAGAATTTTTGCACAAGGCCCGAGCGGAGGCAGTGGAAAAAGAAAGGGAAAAAGCCAGAGCGCTGTCAGAGAAGGGAGCCAAGCTAAAAGAAGGGTTGGAAAGAGTGCAAACCTGGAAGAAGGCTTAAAAAAATTAAGATTTTAGATTGCAGATTTTAGATTTTTAGTAACACTTTAGCTCTTTGAAAAAAGGTGTGTTGTAAGGGCCAAGGGATTCCAGGGGCCGGGGGCCAGAGCGTAACGCTTGGAATCATAAGGCGCTTATTTCTCCGCATATGGGGCGGGCAAGAACCCCCGCCTCCTTCGGAGGAAAAGATCTTTTGTCCCCGTGGCCAAGCGGAAACCCAACCGATGCTTCCGGCGCGTTCCGCTCTAACCCCCGGCCCTCAACAAAGGCTTTTGTACCATCTTTTCAAATCGCTAAACTGTTACGATTTTTAAATCTTAAATTTTCAATCGGCAATCTGCAATCTTAAATCTGCAATGAAGAAACGGAGTTTCCCATGTATTTCCCCGTTTATCGTCCAAGGCGGTTGCGGAAAAATGAGACTTTACGGAGAATGGTCCGGGAGACCAGATTATCCGTGGATGACTTCATCTATCCTCTCTTTGTCATCCACGGCCGAAAAGTCCGAAACGAGATTTACTCTATGCCCGGAATCGCCCAGTTGTCCGTGGACCTAACTGTCAAAGAAGCGGAAGAGGCTTTCAACCTGGGAATTCCAGCAGTCATCCTTTTTGGCATACCCAAAAAGAAAGACCCCCGGGGCTCTGAAGCCTATGCTCGTTCCGGGATTATCCAGCAGGCCATCCGGGCCATCAAAGACAGGCTGCCGGATCTGGCGGTTATCACCGACGTCTGCCTATGTGAATATACCAGCCATGGTCATTGCGGGGTGGTGGTGAAGGATCAGGTCGATAATGATGCCACTCTTGCGCTTTTGGCGAAAATGTCTCTCTCCCACGCTGCAGCCGGCGCCGATATGGTCGCCCCGTCAGACATGATGGACGGCAGGGTAAAGTCGATCAGGGAGATTCTTGACCGAAATGGATTTGAGAATATTCCCATCATGTCCTATGCGGCCAAGCACGCCTCGGGTTTCTATGGCCCTTTCCGCGAAGCTGCCGAATCGACCCCTCAGTTCGGAGACCGACGGTCTTACCAGATGGACCCGGCCAATGCCCGCGAGGCTCTTCGGGAGGCATGTCTTGATGTTCAGGAAGGGGCGGACATTATCATGGTCAAACCCGCCCTGGCCTACCTGGATATTATCCGCGCCGTACGGGAAGAGATCAACCTTCCCGTAGGAGCTTACAGCGTCAGCGGGGAGTATTCCATGATCAAAGCCGCAGCTCAGCGCGGTTGGCTGGAAGAAGAACGGGTGATGATGGAAGTCCTGACGGCAATCAAACGAGCCGGAGCCGACCTGATTTTGACCTACTTTGCCAAAGAGGCGGCGAGGGTATTGCAACGTAAAGCGTAATGTGGTAAAGCGTAAAACGGGTGATTGGAGAGATCCAGAAATCGCAAGTAACCATTCTGCTCGCGGACCAAAACCTAAAATTTTGTCGGAAAGTGTCCGGAAGGGGATACATCATTGAAAAAGGCCTTATCCATTACCAGGGAGAAATGGAAAGCATCTGGCAGAATGAGGAGATCGTCAGGAAATATTTGGCGGTATGAAGGCACGGGGGAAATCTAAAAAATCGAAATTCGAATATCGATCCGCCACGGCGGACTAAACAATTACAAAATTCATAACAATTTAGCTATTTGAAAAGCTGTCAAATCCCCCTTCATCCCCCTTTTTCAAAGGGGGAAAAGGCTGAATCTTTTATCTAATTCCAATAAGAAACCTCCCCTCCCTTTGCAAAAGCCTGCCTGCGGTGGGCAGGGGAGGTCGGGAGGGATTTTTGGGAAGGCCTTTCAAAGCTCTAAATTGTTACCAAAATTTCAAATGCTTAATATCTAAAGTGAAAAGTTTTTTTATGGGTTTGAAACATTTGCATTTGTTTCATCACGTCTTGGCGGGATCGTGCTTCGACTTTAGATTATTTTTTTTAACGATAACAATTGAGGTTCTTGCAAATCTCAAAATCTGACGCTCAATCGTCATTCCGGGCAAGCGAAGCGCGACCCGGAATCCAGGAATTTCAAGTAATTCTGGATTCCGGTTTCCGCCGGAATGACGGAATAAGTGACTTTTGCAAGAAGCTCAATTTTCTTACCATTTTGCGCCCAAAATCATGCGGAAGCCTAATGGTGGAGGGAAAAGATGAGCGGGAGAAGGTTTCTCCATCCAGAAATCGAAGGAATAAATCGAAAGGCCCTGCGGGAGCTGCAGAACGAGCGATTACGCTGGCTGATCCGTCGCTGTCTGGCTAAGTCGGAATTTTACCAGGAAAAGTTCAGGAAAGCCGGGATCAAGGCTGCCCATATCAAGACTTTAGATGATCTGGTCCATATACCGGTGGTGACCAAGCAGGAACTCCGGGATGAGCAGGTTCATCATCCCCCGTTCGGGCGATATACTGTGGCCCCGGCAATAGATTGGAGAGAACTCCACCCTTCAACTGGCACGACCGGCGCGCCGGTGAACACAATTTGGTCAGAGAAAGATGTGGAAAATATCACCGAAGTCACTGCCCGGACCATGTGGAGTTTCGGGGTTCGCCCCGGAGATGTGATCCAAAATGGCTTCAGCTATGGACTATGGGTGGCCGGCATGTCCACTCATTACGCGGGCAAACGTTTGGGCTGCTTTGTGATTCCCATTGGAGCCAGTATGACCAACCGGCAGATCGATTACATGCTCAACCCGGGGTCCACTGTACTCCTATGTACCCCATCATTTGCCCTCCATATAGCCGAGAACCTGAGGGAAAGGGGGATTCCCCCGAAACAATTAAAGCTAAGATTGGGAAGTTTCGGAGGAGAAGGAGGGACGGAGACAGCAGCCACCAGGAGAAAGATTGAAGAAGGCCTGGGAATCGCTGCCTATGATTATTATGGGCTGGCCGAGATCGGTCCTACCTTTGCTTCCGAGTGTACGGCCAAATCCGGCCTCCATTGGGCGGAGGACCATTTCGTGATCGAGATCATAAATCCGGAAACCATGGAACGTTGCCCTGAAGGGGAGATGGGAGTTTTGGTCATCACCCACCTGACCCGGGAAGCGACGCCCATGCTTCGGTATTGGACCAATGATTATGCCCGTTACGATTCGAGCCGTTGTTCCTGCGGTCGGACCCACGGCCGATCGCCGGGAGGAATATTGGGGCGGGCCGATGATATGGTCATCTACCGCGGGGCTAAGTTTTATCCGGTTCAGGTGGAAAAAGTAGTGCGGAGTTATAAAGAATTAGGAGATGAATTTATCATTGAGTTAACCCGGGACGAACAAGCTGGCACCGATGTATGCAACGTAGTATGTGAGTGTGCGGCCCCGGATGCAGATAAAGCGGCTCTGCAACGTCGTCTGCAAAAGGACCTCAAAGAAGAACTCCTGGTGACCCCGGGCATCCGCCTGGAAAGCTTCGGCACCCTGGAGAGGACAACTTTTAAGGCCAAGAGGATCGTGGATAAAAGAAAATAAACCGTAAGGCGCAAGGCAATGAGCAATGAACAATGGGCAATTAGCAATGATCAATTGGCAATGGGCAGCGGGCATAGCAGAAAAACCGTAAGGCGCAAGGCGAAAGGTTTAAAACGCTATGCGCTCTGTGCTATGCCGGTAATTTGTTCGCCCAACACCCTATTCTTTACACGCAACACTCAACACTTTTTTATGAGTTCCAATTGGGTCGAAGAGATTCAGCAGGCCCGCAAGGATAAATTGATCGGGAGGGAGATTCTTTTTTTCGACCGGGTTGATTCCACAAACCGTGTGGCCCGCGATCAAGCTCTTCAAGGAGCAAAGGAAGGAATGATCATATTGGCCGAGTCCCAATCGCAAGGAAAGGGACGCCTGGGACGGGCCTGGGAATCCCCACCCGGGGTCAATTTATATATTTCCGTTATTCTGAAGCCATCCATCCCTCCGGCAGTTGGGCCAAAGATTACTCTTCTAACAGGCGTGGCCATAGCCAATGCTCTGGCCAGAACTACCGGCCTTAACACACGTATCAAATGGCCCAACGATGTCTTCATCCACGGGAAGAAAGTGGCCGGCATCCTCTCGGAGATGGAGGCCGAAGGCCCAAAGATCAGTTTTGTAATCGTGGGAGTGGGGGTAAACGTGAACTGGCCGATAGAAGAGATTCCCCAAAATTTGCGGGAGACAGCCACCTCGCTTAAGGCGGAGGGGGGAAGGGAATTCTCCCGGGCGGAGGTCGCGGGGGAGATCTGCGAAGAATTGGAGCGGGGATATGCCCTTTTCCTGAAGGAAGGCTTTACGCTAAGGCTGCGGGAAGAGTGGAACCGGTTGTCATGGATTAACCAAAAATGGGTTACTATCACGAGCATGGATAAAAAATATGAAGGCCAGGTACAGGGGCTGGATACGGACGGCGCCCTTCTGTTGTTAGACCGGGAAGGGAATATCCAGCGATTTATTGCCGGGGATGTCAGTTTACGCGTGTAAGGAGCGAACTATGCTTTTAGTCATCGACGTAGGCAACACAAACATTGTCCTGGGGATCTTCGATGGAGAGCGTCTGGTGGACAACTGGCGCATCTGGACAGAACGCGATCGCACAAGCGACGAGTACGGAATACTGATGCACAACCTCTTTTCCTCCCGTCCCGTTCCGATTGGAGAAATCGAGGCCATCGCCGTCTCCTGCGTTGTTCCTCCCATGTTGAACATGCTCTTGGAGCTCTCGAAAAAATATTTTCAAAAGGAGCCGCTGATCGTCGAATTCGGGGTGAATACGGGGATGCCGGTCTTGACCGACAATCCGATGGAGGTGGGGGCAGACCGGATCGTGAATGCCGTCGCCGCCTACCATAAACATAAGCGAAGCCTGATCGTCGTGGACTTTGGGACAGCTACCACGTTTGACTATATTTCCCCCGCTGGGGAATACAGGGGCGGGGCCATTGCCCCCGGTCTGGGAATCGCCAGCGAAGCCCTCTTCATGCGGGCTTCGAAGCTTCCCCGGGTGGAGCTGGTTAAACCCAAAAACGTTGTGGGGAAAAACACCGTCCACTCCATGCAGGCCGGGATCGTCTTCGGCTACGTGGGCCTGGTAGATGAGATCGTCCGGCGAATGAAAGAGGAAGTGGGATCCAATCCTAAGGTGATAGCTACCGGCGGGCTGGCGCCATTGATTGCTGCCGAATCGAAAAGTATCGAAGAAGTAGATGAATTTCTGACCCTAGAAGGTTTGCGGTTGATTTACGAGCGCAATAAAGTAAAGTGAAGTTTCCATAACGACCAAAATCAGCGGGGCGTGTAAAGGCATCCACTGGATTTATTCGTTAGCCAAAAATCTATAGTTCATCGACAAGAATGGGCGTACGGCTCGGAACCTTAGCCAATATTTTTCTGAAGTCCCTCTTTTTCGCTCTTTGGGCTCTTTTCTCCAGGTGGTCTTCCGTCAGCAACTCAGAAATTTTCTCTGATACCGCGAAGAAGCAAATATAAAAAACCCTATTCCTTTTCCTACAAAAAATGGGGTTTCATTTTCTCCAAGCCATAACCCACCCTCTGGGTTAAAAGGATGAATGGATGTAAGGTGCGGGGCTTTAGACTCGTCGCTTCCACCCTCTTGTTCTGCCCCTTTCTTTCCTCACAATCTCAACGAGTTCTTCCGTGGAAACAGTTGCCTGGATTGAGGGAACATCCAGAGGGGAGCGACGCGTCTGCTCAGGGATCAGCGCAAAGGTTCTTCCATCCTTTCGGCGGATGATTACCTTCCCCATCGATTCTGCCTTGTCTAAGACGCTTGAGAGCTTTTGCCTTGCTTCAGAATAGGTGTAGACTTGCATTTCAAACCTCCATCAATTTGACGCTAAGTTTCAGCGCCGCCCTTTTTAGGCCACGATCCAAAGTCAGCAGGGGTGTAGCATGGCGAATTGCACAATCAAGAAAGTACGCATCGTAAGCGTACACTTTGGTTTGGTTGGCGATGGAAATGGCATTGTTCAGGTCCACTCTAACAAACCGTAGAGGGATGGTGTGAAAGATCTTCATCCCCTGGTGAGCCTCAACCAATCCGACCCGACGCTGCTTCAGCATAGCAGAGAAGGCATTCCCAATTTCCCAAGGGATTGACCCCGGGCCGATGAGCGTATGTCCCGACGTCAGTTCAACAATCCTATCTCGCTCCGGCTCCGCAACGATGACGGCGAGCAAAGCAGAGGTGTCAATCACGATGTCCATAATCCAATATCTTTTCTTTCAAAGACAATTGTACAACTATTTAGCAAGATGTCAAGAAAAATGAGAGAAGATGGTTTTCCCTGGGGGTTAGGAGGTAGCCAGTGGGCTATGAAAAAATGGTTTGAAATAAAGCGTGGGTCAGGTTAATATTTCCAACAAGAATTTTTCAAAAACTTGGCACTCTTTTCGGGGGGGGTAAAATCCAATGCCTGATAAATTCATGATCAGCCCTTTTGGGGAAGAGCATGAACTCTTTCGCCAGCAATGTCGCAGGTTCGTGGAGAAAGAATTGGCTCCACACGCCATGGAGTGGGAGGAGAAGAAAGATTTTCCCAACGAAATCTTCCGCAGTGTAGGAGATATGGGATACCACGGGATCCTCATTCCCGAGGAATACGGAGGATCAGGGGGGGATTACCTGATGGCCACAGTCTGGTGCGAGGAGATGACCCGTATCGGCTCCGGGGGGGTGAGCGCAGGTTTAGGAATGCATGCTCTAATCGTTTTGCCAGCTATCGCCAGGTTCGGCAACGAAGAGCAGAAAAAACGCTTCCTGGCCCCGGGAGTGCGCGGAGAAAAGATTGGGGCTCTTAGCTTAACAGAGCCGGTTGCCGGTTCAGACCTGGCCAACATCCGCTCTACTGCCAGGCGGGAAGGGGATCATTATGTCCTCAACGGTTCCAAGACCTTCATAACGAACGGAAGCCGGGCTGATTTTGTCCTTGTCCTCTGCAAGACCGACCCGGGCGCAGGATACAAAGGTTTTTCCACGTTGATTGTCGAGAAAAGAATGCCGGGATTTTTTCAGGGGAGGCCTCTGGAAAAATTAGGATGGCATGCCGGGGATACGGCTGAGCTAACTTTTGAGAACGTGGCCGTTCCTGTAGCCAACCGCTTAAGTGAAGAAGGAATGGGTTTTTATAATGCTATGGCCAACCTGGAGTGGGAAAGGTTGATGATGGCTCTGGGCACGGTCTACGGCGCCCAACTGGCCTTCGAAAAAACAAAAAGCTACATTTTGCAGCGGGAAGCCTTTGGCCGGCCTATTGGAAAATTCCAGGTCAACCGGCATAAGGTGGTGGACATGGCCGTCGAGATCGAAGCCGCCCGGCAGTTGAATTATCATGCCCTGAGAAAATTGGTCAATGGGGAAGAGTGCGCGCGCGAGGTATCCATGGCCAAGATTTTCTCCTCAAAGATGGGGGATTACGTGGCCACAACCTGTCTCCAGCTTCACGGGGGCTATGGGTACATGCGCGAATACGGCATCGAGCGTTTCTTCCGCGATGTGCGCATTAACTCTATCGGCGGAGGAACTTCGGAAATTTTAAAAGAGATTGTTGGGAGGATGATGGGACTTTAAAGACCGTGAGGCGTAAGGCGTAAAGCAATGGGCAATGGGCAATAGGCAATGGGCAATGGGCAATGGGCAATGGGCAATGAGCAATGAGCAATGAGCAATGGGCAATGGGCAATAGGCAATAGGCAATGGGCAATGGGCAATGGGCAATGAGCAATGGGCAATAGGCAATAGGCAATGGGCAATGGGCAATGGGCAATGGGCAATGGGCAATGGGCAATGGGCAATAGGTAATAGCTAATAGGCTATAGGCTAAGAAACTCAACCCCCAACATTGATGAACTCGTAAAAAGTCAGAAAAGCCGTCACTCCTGCGAAAGCAGGAGTCCAGAACTGCTTGAATTAACTGGATTCCCGCTTTCGCGGGAATGACGAAAATGGGACAAAATCGACTTTTTACGAGATCATCAACACCCAACACTTAACACTCATTCCCTACACCCTTTAATCATTTATCTTGCCATCCTCAAAAGCAGACTTCCCAGCGGCCCTAATTTTTTTTTAACATCCAGAAAAGTTTTTTCCCCCCGTAAAATCTTGGCCAGGGCCGTCCACCATCTGTCGCTGGAAGCGATTTTGCGGTGGAACAAAGAAGGGCGCAGGTTGAAAATCTCTCGAAAGAGCCGGGAACATTCCAACTCCGGCATTAATTCACGGTCAATGGCTTCCTGGCACAGTTGCAGGGAATCCCGTTGCTCTCTCAATGCTTCGGCCAGCAAAGGAGCCGCAATCTGGGCGCTACGGATGGCATAGAAGATCCCTTCTCCGCTAAAAGGGTCAATCAACCCGGCCGCATCGCCGAGAAGGAGGGAGCGGCCTTTTTGAATCGGTCTTCGTTTTTGCCGAAGCGGAAGAAAGAACCCGGCCGCGCTGAAGGGAAGCGATTCTTCTTTCCGCCATTTAGTAGTTAGGAAGGCGCGCTGGTAATTTTTGATCTTGGGGGGAGGAATATTGAAACCTCCCGCGCCCATGGAAAAGAAGTTTTTCTTGGGGAAAAGGTAAGCGTAACTTCTCTTTAAACTTCCCCAATCAATATGGATGACATCAGGCTCCAGCCAGGGAAACAGGGAGGTGGGGACTTCACTATGGATGGCCAATATGTTGTGGGATGATTCGCTCATCAAACCCAGCCTCTTAGCCACAATGCTTTGGGCCCCATCCGCACCTATGATAAATTTTGCTGAACAGGTTCCCGAGGAAGTTTCTACCAGGACCTGCCCATTCTCCTGTTTCAAAGAGAGGAATTGAACTCCATCCCGGAACGATGCTCCCATCTCTTTGGCCTGGTGGGCCAGGAATTGGTCAAGAGATTCCCGGCGGGCGGTGACCATAAGCGGTTCAGGATAATGCCTGAAAATAGGTTCTTCAAACTTGTGGGTGAAGGTAATACCCGAGATAAATTTTTCAACCACGGGCCCAAGGTCAAACGGAAGAAAACGGAGAATACGCACGCTGATTCCGCCGGCGCAGGTTTTCTCTCGGGGGAACCTGGACTTATCCAGAAAAAGCACATCGATACCCAGACGGGCCAGTTCATAAGCCAGGGTCGAACCCGCCGGCCCTGCTCCAACGATAAGAACCTCAGTCTTTTTAGGAAAAGTATTTTTAAGCATAAATAATAGCCACAGAGCACACAGAGGGCACAGAGTTATAATGAAAACCCTTAACCTGGCTAAGCCAGAACCAGCCAGGCTTTCATCCTCGAACTTCAATTGCCCAGGCAATATTTTTTGCTACTAAAAAAATCTGTTTTTCTCTCTGTACTACTATCGTTCAAACTCTGAAAATTCTGTTAAGATTCTTTAAAAAGAATTTTATCGAAAATTATTTACGTTCATCTGTGTTTGAAGTTTTTTTGTTCTAAAATTTAAGTTATAGCTCTGTGGTCTCTGTACTACTAACGTTCAAATTCTTGATATTTTGTTAAGCAAATTTTAATTTTATCTATGTTTATCCGTGGTTATCTGTATCCTAAATTGTCTTTTTTTAATGACTTTTCTTTATATATATATATCTGTGATCTCTGTGCCCTCTGTGGCTAATGTTTTTTTGGTTGCGGCTCTGCCGCGCTGTGCTCTCTGTGGCGGATGTTTTTTGGTTGCGGCTCTGCCGCGCTGTGTCCTCTGTGGCTAAATTATAAAATGTCTTTAGCCCATTCTTGCAGATCTTTCAAGGCGCGTTCGGCCAAGGCCTGATGTTTTTCTTTTCCCCTTAAGCGCACCTCCAGGGGCGGAAACAGGCCGAAATTGACGTTCATGGGTTGAAACTCTTTGACCTGAGGGTTGCTGATGTAATGAGCTAAAGCGCCCAGGGCCGTTGCCGGCGGTGGAAAAACAGCCGGTTGCCCCCAGGCAAAGCGGGCGGCGTTGATCCCGGCCAGAAGGCCCATGGCCGACGATTCCACATAACCCTCCACGCCGGTGATCTGCCCGGCAAAAAATATCCGTGGTTCCTTTTTGAGCTGCAAGGTTTTGCCGAGCAGGGCAGGAGAGTGGATGAAAGTATTCCGGTGCAGGCTGCCGAATCGTAAAAATACAGCCTGCTCCAGACCAGGAATCATGCGGAAGATGCGCTCCTGCTCTTTCCATTTTAATTTAGTCTGGAACCCCACGAGGTTGAAAGCCGATCCTTCCGCGTCTTCGTGGCGCAGTTGAACGACGGCGTAAGGAATCTTTTCGGTGCGGGGATCTACGAGCCCCACGGGCTTCATGGGACCATGGGCCAAAGTTTCCCGGCCCCTTACGGCCATTTCTTCCACCGGCAGGCAGCCTTCGAAATGCACCGGTTTTTCGAAGTCCCGGTAGGGCGCTTTTTCCCCTTTGCCTAATTCATCTGCGAACCGGTAATATTCCTCCTGGGTCAGGGGGCAGTTCAGGTAATCATCTCCTCGCCCGTAACGCGAAGCCCGAAAAATTATACTCCTGTTGAGGCTTTCGCCGTCGAGAATCGGGGCAATGGCGTCATAAAAGTAAAGATAATCCTCTCCGGTCAACTCCTTGATGGACTCAGTGAGGAAAGGAGAAGTTAATGGTCCAGAAGCAATGATTAAGATGCCTTCCGGGGGGATGTGAGTGATTTCTTCCCGCAGGATGTTGACGTTTTCCGCAGATTGCAGGCGGGCAGTTATCTCTAGGGCAAAAGCCTGCCGGTCAACGGCCAGGGCATCGCCTGCCGGGACACGAGTTTCATCGGCCACGGCCATGATCAAAGACCCCAGCCGGCGCATTTCTTCTTTGAGTAAACCTACAGCATTATGGAGGGAATTCGAACGCAGGGAATTGCTGCAAACCAATTCCCCCAGCAGGGGAGAGACATGGGCCGGAGAGAAACGCTTTGGTTTCATTTCGTAAAGAAGGACGGGAACGCCCCTCCGGGAGGCCTGCCAGGCGGCCTCGCAGCCTGCCAATCCCCCGCCGATGATGGTAATATGCTGGTTCATAAAATATGGAAATAGGAAGAATTAAAATAAGAGAGCTTCGGGCAGGACATTCTGGGCTTCTTTAATCTCAGCCTCGTATTGCCAAACTTTTTCTTTATCCATCGATCCCATATTAACTTTCCATAATTCTCGCCATGACTCTGAACGGATGAATGAATTGGCCATCGCTTTAGCACCGACCTCTTCGATGAAATCAGTAAAGGCTTCCTCATCTTCTTTGAGAATCACGTATTGGCCTTTTAGCGATTTGACAAGAAAAGGATACGGCGCTTGATTCATTATCAATACCTCAATGGGAGGAAAATTCAAACCCTTGGCGGAGAGGGACCTATAAGCCTCAGCTTCAATCTGGGATTCTAAAGTGTATTCCGGGGCGTTAAGTCTTTCAGGTTTCACATATACTGCCAGATCGATATCTCCATACTTTTCTGGAACCACGGGGTCAATCATGGATCCATAAAGGAGGGCAAAAATAACCTCATCATGGGCTTGGAGAAGGGCTTTTAGCTCCTCAAGAATAGCAATTTTATCCGGATCTGAAATCTTTTTTAATCGCCTTAAGGCCATTGCATCCCCTTTATGGATTCGACTGATTGACCCTTTCCCAGGAATTCTAAACCAGTTTAAGAATAAGCAGAGGTTCTTGCAAATCTCAAAATCTGTCGCTCAATCGTCATTCCGGGCAAGCGAAGCCCTGCACCGCATGGTGTACAGGGCGAAGCGCGACCCGGAATCCAGATTTTTCAGGCTGCCCTGGATTCCCGCTTTTGAGGGAATGACGGTGTTTAGGACTTTTGCAAGAGCCTCAGCATACAGAAAATCACCAAAGATTTCAAAGAAAAACTTCTAATTCTTAACCAGTCATAGCGTTGCCTTTTCCAATCTCAAAATTGATGAACTCGTAAAAAGTCCGAAACCCCCTTTCCCCGTCATTCCGGCCCCGTATCAAGTACGGGGTGAACTCCAGCCGGAATCCAGTTATTTCAAGGAGTTATCAAACCTCTAGACTCCGGTTTCCACCGGAGTGACTACTTTTTACGAGGGAATCAAAATTAGATTTCGACAGAATGTACAGCACATTCGGGAGCAGAATTTAGGCAAATTTTCTAAAGCCAACTAAATATAAGCCATTGTAATTATTAAACTTATAATATTCCAAAAAAATCTACAAAATTTTCATTGACAAAATTGTTAACCCGTGGGAGAAGGGAGCAGTTTCTTTCCTAATATGGCCGGTTTTGAACTAACTGCTTAACCCATAAAAATAAGGATTGTGGGCCATGAGCTTACGTCTTTTCATGGGTTTTAAAATGCACCTCCTTCTCTCTCTTTCTCGTTAAAGCGCTCCGATTTTCAATCATTAAGATTAATTTGAATTTTAAGCGTTGGGTGGAAGAATCATATCGCGATGAACAGAATATTTTGAACAAAGGGGGAAAAAAAATCCTAGTAGTGTAGAAAAAAGGAAACCTGTTTAGTAAAATAGCCCTCTTTACGATAGAGAATATCATAAAAGGGGGCTAAGTGGGAAACGCTTATTATCAGAAACAGGAAGTCACAATAGAATTTGATTGTAGCTTTACAGTCAAGGTCTTGGAATGTTCTCTATCGGAGATAATAACGGCATTTTGTTCGTTTCTTCCGAACCTCCTGACTGATTTTATCATGAAGGTTCTTCTTGGATATGCGGAATACGTAATGAGTCTGGGAAACAAGCCATTTAGCTGTGAGATATGCGGGAATAATCACTATTTTATCTGGAAGACAAGACATGGAAAGACAACAAGGATTCTGACTATATTCCAATGGGTTGTTCTCCACCAGCTTCAGGTTCAA